>JAQGKH010000195.1 GCA_028290225.1 Devosia sp.
GGCCGCCACCGGTGCCCGCCCGCTGGCCAAAAACGATATAGCCGGCCCAGCAGGCGCCGGCCCCCAGGGCCAGCAGCACGCCCAAGGGATCGAGCGGCGCCGAAAGACCCGAAAGCGGCAGCAACAGGACGAGGCCCGCTACCGCCAGTGCCACCCAGCCGAAATCGATGGGGCGGCGGGACCCCGCCAGCGCCACAGCCAGCGGTCCGGTGAACTCCAGCGCCACCGCCACCCCCAGCGGAATGGTGGAGATGGCGCCATAAAACAGCAGGTTCATGGCGCCCATCGCGGTGCCATAAAACAGCACGGCCCGCCATTGCCGCCCGTCCAGCCCAAAGCGCCAGGGGCGGAACACCAGGCCGAGCACCAGGGCGGCGAGCACGAGGCGCAGCGCCGTTGCGCCCGCGGCGCCCACCAGGGGAAACAGGTGCTTGGCGAGCGAGGAACCGGTGGCCGTGGCCACCATGCCCAGGGCGACCAGCGAAACGGCGGAGAATGGAGTGGTTGGCCGCAAGGGGATGGCTCTCGGGGGGAGCCTTTGGCCTAGCAGTTTTCAGTCCCCGGCGCATAGGGCGCATTGACCCCACCGCGTTTGCGCTCTAGCCCTAACGCCCAACGCAACAGGAGCTCCGCCATGGAGTATCGCTATCTCGGCCGTTCGGGGCTGCGCGTGTCCACCCTCACCATGGGCACCATGACCTTCGGGGGCGCCGAAAAGATCGGCAACACGCCCCAGGACGAGGCCACCCGCCAGATCGATCTGTGCCTTGATCACGGGATCAACCTCCTGGACACCGCCAATATCTACAACAAGGGCGTGTCCGAGGAGATGATCGGGACGGCGCTGAGCGAGAACGGGCGGCGCGCGCGCACGCTCGTGGCGTCAAAGGTGCGCTTTGCCATGGGCGAGGGTCCCAATGAGCGCGGGCTGTCGCGGCATCACATCATCGAGCAGTGCAAGGCCAGCCTCAAGCGGCTCAGGACCGACCATATCGACCTCTATCAGGTGCATGAATGGGACGGCATGACCCCGGTCGAGGAAACCATGGAAGCGCTCGATACGCTCGTGCGCCATGGCCATGTCCGCTATATCGGCTGCTCCAATTATTCGGGCTGGCACCTGATGAAGGCGCTCCATGCCGCCGACACCCGGCACAACCAGCGCTTCATCTCCCAGCAGATCCACTACACGCTCCATTCGCGCGAAGCCGAATATGAGCTGGTGCCGATCAGCCAGGACCAGGGCCTGGGCATCCTGGTCTGGTCCCCGCTCGCGGGCGGGCTGCTGTCGGGCAAATACCGGCGCGAGGGCGGCCCCGATGCGGGGCGGCATGTCGGGGGCTGGCACGAGCCGCCGGTGCCCGATTGGAGCCGGCTTTATGACATTGTCGATGTGATCGTCGATATCGCTGCCGAGCGCAATGTATCGGGGGCGCAGGTTTCGCTGGCGTGGCTCCTGGGCCGGCCGGGGGTCACCTCGGTGATCATCGGGGGGCGCAGCGAAGCGCAGTTCAAGGACAATCTGGCCGCCGCCGAGCTCAAGCTATCGCACGAGGAGCGGGCGCGGCTCGACGCCGTCAGCCGCCCGCCGCTGCTTTATCCCTATTGGCACCAGACCTTCACCGCCAATGACCGGCTCGGACCGGCGGACCAGGATCTGCTCGGCTCCTATGTGGAGGAATTCAAGCGTGACTGAGTTCGTGTTCGCGCCGCCCACTGCCGTGACCCATCCGGTGGAGGATGGACACGCCTTTCCGGTGCGGCGGGTTTTCTGTGTGGGACGCAACTACGCCGAGCATGCCAGGGAAATGGGCAATGACGCGCGCGAAGCCCCGTTCTTTTTCTGCAAGCCCGCCAATGCCGTCGTAACCGAAGGTGGAGCGGTGCCCTATCCGTCCCAGACCCAGGACCTGCACCACGAGATCGAGCTCGTCGTGGCGATCGGCCCCGTTGGGCGCGGAGACCAGCTCGCCGGTACCATCGAAGGCGTGGGCGCCGTCCGCACCATGATCAACTGATGACGCAATGGTCGGCACAACAGGACGCGGCTTTGCAGGCCGTGTCCCAATGGCTCAAGGACCGGAACGGGCCGCAGGTGTTTCGCCTGTTCGGCTGGGCTGGCACCGGCAAGTCGACGCTGGCCGTGCATCTGGGCGGCGACGTCAAATCAGTCAAATACGCCGCTTTCACCGGCAAGGCAGCGCTGGTGATGCGCCGGCGCGGCTGCAAGGGCGCCCAAACCATCCATTCGCTGATTTATTCGCTGGTCAGCGAAAAGGAAGGCGAGCCCCGCTTCGTGCTGGATCCTGAATCGCCCGCCGCCGATGCCGACCTGATCGTCATCGACGAAGTCTCCATGGTGGACGAGCAGTTGGGCCAGGACCTGTTGTCGTTCGGGGTGAAGGTCTTGGTGCTGGGCGATCCGTTCCAGTTGCCGCCGGTGCAGGGGGCGGGGTTCTTCACGGCCGATGAGCCCGACATCATGCTCACCGAAATCCACCGCCAGGCCGCCGACAATCCGATCATCCGGCTGTCCATGGATGTGCGCGAAGGGGGCTATCTCGAGCATGGCCGCTATGGCGAGTCGCTGGTGGTGGGGCGCGATGCGGTGGACAGGGACGCGGTGCTCGAGGCCGATCAGGTGCTGGTGGGGCGCAACAAGACGCGCCTGCAGTATAATGACCGCCTGCGCGAGTTGCGCGGCCTGCCCTTCCATGAGCCGGTGGTGGGCGACCGCATGGTGTGCCTGCGGAACAATCCGCGCAAGAAGCTGCTCAACGGCCAGATCTGGATCGTCACCGAGGTGGCGCGCAAGGCCAATGGCAAGTATTCGCTGCTGCTGGGCGCGGACGAGGGGAAGGGCGAAGCCAAGGTCATGACCCACAAGGCGTTCTTTGCCGGCGAGGAAGACGCCATGAGCTGGCCAGAGCGGCGGCAATATGACGAATTCACCTTTGGTTATTGCCTGACCGTCCACAAGGCCCAGGGCAGCCAATGGGACAATGTGTATCTGTTTGACGAAAGCTTCGTGTTCCGCGAGGAGCGGGCGCGCTGGCTTTATACCGGCATTACCCGTGCCGCCGAGAAGATCACGGTGGTGATGTGACGCTGCTGCAGGTCCGGCACGAAACCGTTTATCGCTACGGGCAGCCGGTGCAGTTCGGCGAGCACCGTTTGCTGGTGCGCCCCCGGGACAGCATGGAGCAGACCCTGCAATCCTTTGCGCTGCGCATCACGCCCGAGCCGGCAGGCGTGCGCTGGATCCATGATGTGTTCGGCAACGGTATTGCCCTGGCGCGGTTCGATCAACCCGCCGATGAGTTGCGCATCGTGGCCAGCATGGTGCTCGACCACGATCCCGCAACCACACCCGATTTCGAGATCGACAAGCGGGCCAAGCTTTATCCGTTTGATTATGCCACCGCCGATGCGCTGGATCTGGGTCCGACCAGCCAGCGCCAGTTTCCCGAGGAAACGGCAGTGGATCGCTGGGCGCAGCGCTTTGTTGATGCACGCGGCAGCACCAGCACCGGGCATCTGCTGATGACCATGACCTATGCGATCAAGGAAGGCTTCACCTATTTGAGGCGCACCGAGCCGGGCACGCAGCGCCCGTCGGTGACGCTGTCCAGCCGTCGGGGCACCTGCCGTGACTTTGCCCTGTTGATGATGGAAGCGGTGCGCTCGCTGGGCTTTGCCGCCCGGTTCGTGTCGGGCTATCTTTATTCTCCCGCCCGCGATGGCAATCATCGCGGCGGGGGAGCGACCCATGCCTGGTGCCAGGTGTTCCTGCCGGGTGCCGGCTGGGTGGAGTTCGACCCCACCAATGGCATCATCGGCACGCGCGACCTGATCCGGGTGGGGGTGGCGCGCGAGCCGGGGCAGGCCATTCCGATTTCGGGTACCTATACCGGCGCTAAGGCCGATTATCTGGGCATGGATGTGGAGGTCAAAGTCGGGCGGGTGGTTTCGCTCCAGGACTCCATGGGCTGATCAGTTCTGGGCGAGGCTGACCGCCTCGGCGGTCCAGGGCTCGCTAATGTCGCCGTCCAGCGCATCGGCCCAAACCCGGATCGGCTGGGCGCGCACGCTGCCGAACATGGTGGCAAATGCCGTGTCAGCCGCGTCCCGTCCCGAGCCAATCCGCACCATCCCGTCCAGGGCCGCCATGCGGGTCGCATCAAACAGATACCAGCGGTCCCCCAGATAGGCTTCAAATACGGCGTGGAAATCCTGGGGCTGCAATTGCCAGGCGTAGCAGGACACAAAGCGCGCCGGGATACCAAGCGCCCGGCAAAAGGTGATGCCCAGATGGGCAAAGTCCCGGCACACGCCCGCGCGCATGGCAAAGGTGTCCGCCGCCGTGGTCGAGGTGTCGCTGGAGCCCGAGATGTAGTCCACCTCCCGGTTGATCCAGTTGCAGATTTCGGTAACGCGGCCAAAGCCCGGTTCGGCCTCGCCAAACTGGCGAGAAGCAAAGCGTGCCAATTGATCGGACGGGCAATAGCGCGAGGGGTTCAGGAAGGGCAGGGCTTCGAGGGGCAGCTGCGCCACCGGCACTTCGGCAATCACCGTCGGATCAGCCATCACGGGCTGCAACTGGATCTGCGCTTGATAGCGCAGTTTGAGGGTACCTATCGGGGCAATGAGCCGCCGGAAGCGATTGCCGCTGTCTTCGGCGGTATATTCCTCGGCCGGAAGATCGGGCGTTACCAGAACGCGCTCGTGCAGAATGCGCTGCCCGCCGCCGCGCATCGCTTCCACATTGAAGATCAGCGTGGCCTCATCGTCAATTTCGTAGCCGATCTCGCACCCAACCGAAAATCGCATTCCCACTCCGTGTCGGTCCAACTGGCCCATGCTGGGTTTGATAGCCGGAGGGCTGGGCAGTTGCGCTGGCCCTCGTGCCCGCTCTTACCCCAAGGCAGGGCCAATCACCAGCAATTCGGCAGCTGCGGCCATCACCCGGACAAACTCCTCCTTCACCTTTGCCGCAGCAGCGACGCAAACAAGCTAAGCCATTGACGTTTAGGGGCGGGAAGCGCTTGCGCATCCCCTTCCGATACCCCAATTTGCGGCGGAGCCATTCGTCGCCATGTCCCCCTGTTTTTGACCCGGAGCCCCTTTCATGCATCATGATACCCCCCTGATCTCCACGATCGTCGCGGGTCTGGTGCTGGCCTTTATCTTTGGGATGATCGCCAACCGCTTCCGAATGCCGCCCCTGGTTGGTTATCTCTTCGCGGGTGTGCTGGTGGGACCCAATACGCCGGGCTTCGTGGCCGACCAGGCCCTGGGGGCCGAGTTGGCCGAACTGGGCGTGATCCTTCTCATGTTCGGGGTGGGGCTGCATTTTTCCCTCAAGGACCTGATGAGCGTGCGGGCCCTGGCCATTCCCGGCGCCCTGGTGCAGATCGCCTTCGCCACCGTGCTTGGCCTCGGGCTCGGCACGATGCTGGGCTGGGGCGTGGGCGCCGGCTTGTTGTTCGGGCTGGCGCTTTCGGTCGCCTCCACCGTGGTGCTGCTCAAGGCATTGCAGGACCGGCGCCTGATCGAAACCGAGCGGGGCCGCATCGCGGTTGGCTGGTTGATCGTGGAAGACCTCGCCATGGTCCTGGCCTTGGTGCTGATCCCCGCCATTGCCAGCCTCAACGGCACCGATAGCGGCGTGCACGATCCTTTCGTGTCCTTTGTCGAGCGCGTGTTGCGCACCGAAGTGGGCATCTGGGGCGTGCTGGCGCTGACCCTGATCAAGGTCGCCGCCTTTGTGGGCTTCATGATGGTGGTGGGGCGCCGCCTGATCCCCTGGGCCCTGCATGCCACGGCCCATACGGGCTCGCGTGAGCTGTTCCGGCTGGCCGTGCTCGCCATTGCCTTGGGCGTGGCTCTGGGGTCGGCGGTGCTGTTTGGCGTATCGCTGGCGCTGGGCGCCTTTTTTGCCGGCATGATCCTGTCGGAAAGCGAGCTCAGCCACCGGGCCGCGCAGGAAACGCTGCCGCTCCGGGACGCGTTCGCCGTGCTGTTCTTTGTTTCGGTGGGCATGCTGTTCGACCCCAGCATCATCCTCACCGATCCGCTGCCGGTGCTGGCGACGGTGTTCATCATCGTCATCGGCAAGTCGGTGGCCGCGTTTGGCATCGTGCTGCTGTTCCGCCGCCCGGTGGGCACGGCACTGACCATTTCGGCTTCCCTGGCGCAGATCGGCGAGTTCTCCTTTATCCTGGCCTCGCTGGGGGTGTCGCTGGCGATCCTGCCGCCCGAAGGGCAGGATCTGATCCTGGCCGGCGCGCTGATTTCCATCGTGCTCAATCCGGTGGTGTTCTGGGGCGTCAATCTGCTCAAGCCCAGCCTTGAAGCCCGGGTGGCGCAGCGGCGGGGCGGGCGCGGCAGCGAGGTGCGGATCGAGCCGGGCGAGGGCACTCCCCTGGCCAATGGCCCGCTCACCACCGATGCCCCCGGCGGAACGGGCATTGAAAGCGACACCCAGGATCTCGACGATATCCCCGAACCCACCACCCAAACCGGTCACACCGTGCTGGTCGGCTATGGCCAGGTGGGGCGGGCAGCGGCCGAGGGGCTGCAGCCCACGGGCAAGCTGGTGCTGATCGAGGACAGCGACCACGCCGTCGCGGCTGCACGCGCTCAGGGCATCGAGGTGGTGGTCGGCAATGCCGCCAGCGTTGATGTGCTCAGGCTCGCGAACCTGCAGGCGGCGCAAGCCCTGATGATCGCCATTTCCAACGGCTTTGAAGCGGGCACCGTGGTGGAGCAGGGGCGCAAGCTCAATCCAGCCATCCGCATCATTGCCCGCGCCCATTCCGACGAGGAAGTGGCGCATCTGACCCATCATGGCGCCGATACGGTGATCATGGGCGAGCGGGAAATCGCTGCCGGCATGCTGGCCTGGCTCAGCGGCGATCGGGCCGATGACGGGCTGGTGGCCCAGAAGCGGGCCGCCGAAGGGCGCCTCGCCCCCGCTGACAACATCCTCCACAAGGCCGCTGCGGCCCCGCTCGCCGGCGCCAGCGAATGGGCCGTTGCCAATCCCGATTCCCCCTCGGCCGAGCCCGCGCTCGGAGATTTCGAGGCGGCAGGCCTGCATGCCGAACCCGCTGACGAACAGTTCCAGGACGAGCCGCTGGCGATCACTCTGCCAGGGGAAACGCTGGAGCCCGATTTCATGGAAACCGAGCCCGAACTGCTGGACGACAGCCTGACCGACGCCGGTGAGCCGGATGCCTTTGCGGCGGCCCTCGCGCCTGAGCCGGCTGAACTGGACGAGCCGGCGGCCGCTGATGCGGGCGAGCCGCTGGTGGTTATGCCCGCTGCCGAGTCGGTGCCAGCCTCGCCGATCGAGGTTGCCCCCGCCCAAGATGGCGCCGAGCCGTTGTCCGGCATTGCGGCGCCCGAGCCGGTCGCCCAGGAGCCGGTGGCCGAGGAACCTTCGGTGGAGGAGGTTGGCGAGCCCGCCTTCCTTCCCCCGCCCGTCGAGCCCGCGGTTGTGGCTCCGGCGGAGCTCGACCTCATGCCCGAGCCCCCGCTCGTGGATGAGCAAGCCGAACTTGCCCCCGAACCAGAAGTGGACCGCCTGCCATCGCTTGATGATGTGCCGCCCGACAGCGAGGAAACCGAGCAGGAACCCAGGCCCGCCGTGCCGCCGGTGACGCCCGAGCCGCGTGGCTGAGGCGCATCCGCAATGATCTCGCAAAAGGCGAAATATGCGCTGCGGGCCCTGGTGGCACTGGCCCGGGCGGGGCGGGGCGAATCCATGATGATCGGGGAAATCTCGCG
>JAQGKH010000226.1 GCA_028290225.1 Devosia sp.
GCGAGGCCCCATTGAAGTCGGGATTGAAGGGCACGCCCAGCCCCTGCATGGTTTGCACGAACCAGCGCGAAACATCGTCGATATGCCCGGGATCGGACACCAGCAGCGGCCCGCTGTCATTGTGCCGTTCACCCAGGAAGCGATTATTGCCTTCCATGCCGCGGAAATAGGGCAGCACATGCTCCCAGTCCCAGCGCACGCCGCTGTTGTTGCCGCGCAGCAGCTCATCCCACGCGTCGTAGTCGGACGGGCGGCCGCGCATATAAACCTGCGCATTGACCGAGGTGCCACCGCCCAAGACATTGCCCTGGCTGATTTCATGCACGCGACCGTCCAGGTGCTCCTGCGGCGTGGTTGCATGGTAGCGCATGAACTTGCTGCCATTGATCATCTTGAAGATGCCCGGCGGCATATCGAGCAGCGGATGATGGTGCGAATGTCCAGCTTCCAGCAGCAGGACGCGCCGTCCCGCCTCCACCAGGCGCGCCGCCACCACGCAGCCCGAAGCGCCGCCGCCGACAACGATATGATCGTATTCTTCCGCCAACCCAGCCCCCTCCTCTGCGCCGGTCACGCCGGATCGAAAGTCCCGCGCACATATTCCCATGCCGCCGCGAGATGGCCGTTGAGCGCGCGCTCCGCCCCATCCGGATCGCGATCCAGTATGCTTTGATAGATTTCACGATGGCTGAGATAGTTGACCCGGTTGCGCTCGGGCGCGCGCGGCATCCGCTCCCAGTGCGGCCGCAGCCAGCCGGTAAAGGCGCGATGGATCGCGGGCATCACTGGGTTGCGCGGCAACTCATAGAGCGTGGCGTGAAATGCCATATCCGTGGCGTAGAAGCGCGCCGAGTCGGGAATCGCCGCTTCGTTGGCCTCCAGCGCGGCACGCAACACCCCAATGTCGTCCTTGCGTGCGTGCAGAGCCGCGTGCCGCACCAGCGCCGCTTCCAGGAACACGCGGGTATCGTAAAGATTCTTGACCGTGCCGGTCTGCCCCATGAGTTGGCCGACAATGCCGCTCAGCGCTGAAAGCGCGGTGTCATAGCCGGGCCGCCGCACCACGGGTCGGAATCGGGGGCGGGCCTCCACCAGCCCCCTGCCCGCCAGCCGCGCTACCGCTTCCCGCGCTACCGTGCGGCTGACACCGAATTCGTCCATCAACTCGCGTTCGGCCGGCAGGAAGCTGCCATCATGCAGCTCGCCCGAGGCAATGCGCGCTTCCAGCGCCGCGACAACCATGTCCGCCGCCCGTCGCGAGGCGAGGGGCATGGCTTCAATCGTGTCGTGGCTGGTCGCGTTCAATCGCATTCTCCTGCTCCCGATAACTCAACCAAATCTCCGCCAACATGCAAGCACCAAATCGCATTTGGTATGACCAGAATAAAGGATGCTGGGGAAATTCGCCCGGAACTTGACACTGCATCATGTTTATCGCTCACTAACGCGAACATATGGTCACACTAAACGAGGCGGGTACCGCATGCTGCAGCCCATCCTGGAAAACTTGACGGGTTCAGGCGTCTGCAAAGGGCAGATGCTGATCGGCGAACACTGGACCGATGGCGCCAGCCGCGATCTTTTCGAGGTCGAAAACCCG
Source organism: Devosia sp. (assembly GCA_028290225.1). Taxonomy (GTDB): domain Bacteria; phylum Pseudomonadota; class Alphaproteobacteria; order Rhizobiales; family Devosiaceae; genus Devosia. The sequence continues at coordinate 1,601 of JAQGKH010000226.1, forward strand.
GCGAACCAGCGTATCATCGGCACCATTCCCCAAGGCGGCGCCGAAGATGCGGCAGCGGCCCTGGCGGCGGCCCGCCGCGCCCAGCCCCAATGGGCCGCCCTGCCCCCGATCGAGCGGGCGCGTCTGGTCTTCAGTCTCGCTGATGCCGTCCGGGCCGAAGCCGAGACCCTGGCCCGGATCATCGTTGCCGAACAGGGCAAGCCGCTCAACCAGGCCATGGGCGAGGTGGCAGCGACCGAAACCTTTCTGCGCTATGCCGCCGAAAGCGCCCGCCGCATCGAGGGCGATATCCTGCCCTCGGACATGACCAATGAAGAGGTTTGGATTCGCCGTGTTCCTCATGGCGTGGTGGTTGGGCTGACAGCCTGGAATTTCCCGGCGGCACTGGCAGCCCGCAAACTGGGGCCGGCCCTCGTGGCGGGTAATACCTTCGTTCTCAAGGCCCACGAATTCACCCCGTTTTCGGGGATCGCGCTGGCCATGCTGGCGCAGCAGGCGGGCATTCCTCCCGGCGTCTTCAACGTCGTGACTGGCGCCGGACGGACGGTGGGAGAAGCGCTGGTCACCAGCCCGCTTTCGGACCTCATCACCATGACCGGCAGCACGCGAGCGGGAAAGGAAATCTACCGCTCCGGCGCCGACCGGATCAAGGTGCTGCGGCTCGAACTGGGCGGCAAGGCGCCCTTCATCGTCATGGACGATGCCGACATCGATGCCGCCGTCGACAGCGCCCTCGTTTCGCGCTTCAGCAATTGCGGCCAGATCTGCACCTGCAACGAGCGGATGTATCTGCACGAGACTATTGCCGAGGAGTTCCTCGACAAGTTCGTTGCCCGCACCCGGGCCCTGCGCATTGGCGACCCGCTGACCGACCCCGACATCGGACCCAAGATCAGTGGCGGAGAGATCGACAAGGTCGATGCCATCGTCAACGACACGATCGCGTCTGGCGCCGAAGTGCTCTTGCGTGGCGGCCCGTTGCACGACGGAAACTATGAGCGCGGTCACTGGTATGCGCCCACCGTGCTCAAGGTGCGCGACAATGCTGCCCCAGCCATGCAGCAGGAAATCTTCGGCCCTGTGGTGCCGGCGCTGACGGTGGGTAGCTTTGAGGAAGCGCTGTCCCTGGCCAATGACAGTGAATACGGGCTGTCCGCCTATGTTTATTCCCAAAGCTTCAAGCGGCTCATGGGCGCGGCACGCGACCTCGAATTCGGCGAAATCTACTTCAACCGCCCAGCCGGCGAACTCGTCCAGGGCTTCCACACCGGTTGGGGCCAGTCGGGCCTTGGCGGGGAAGACGGCAAGTACGGGCTCGACGGATATTTCCGCAAGAAAACCATGTATGTGAACTGGTCGTGAGCTGACGATGAGCGACACAAGAATCGACAGCATCGAGGCGCAGCTTTTCCGGGTGCCGCTTCCCAAGGTAATGACCGACGCCAAGCATGGGGCGCATACCCATTTCGAGCTGGTGACCGTCACCATTCATGCCGCCGATGGCCGCAAAGGCGTCGGCTACACCTATACCGGTGGCAAGGGCGGCCATGCGATCCGCGCGGTGATCGAACACGATCTCGCCCCCGCCCTTCTCGGACTCGACAGCACCGAAATCGATACGCTCTACGATGCGATGTGGTGGCACATCCACTATGTCGGCCGTGGCGGCATCACCAGCTTTGCCATATCAGCCATCGACATCGCGCTGTGGGACCTCAAGGGCCAGCGCGAAGGGCTCCCGCTCTGGAAAATGGCGGGTGGTGCCGATGCTTCCGCCAAGGTCTATCGCGGCGGCATCGACCTCAACTACACGCTCGATGAACTGCTCGAAAGCGTCGAGGGCTATCTCTC
>JAQGKH010000252.1 GCA_028290225.1 Devosia sp.
GGACCGCTCCACGGGGTGGAAGTGGCTCGCATGCTCGACATCCCCGAAGTGATCGTGCCGCCATTCCCCGGCATCACCTCCGCCATGGGGCTTTTGACCACCGACCTCAAATACGACCTGACGCGCACCCAGTTTCAGGTGTCGGGCGGGGTCGATCTTGCGCGCATCAACAGCGACATCGCCGCCATGGAAGCCGAACTTTCGGCGCAGTTCGCCGCGGACAAGATCGCCGACGCGGACGTCTCGTTCCAGCGCATCGGGGACCTGCGCTATGTGGGACAGGGCTATGAACTCAAGATCGCCTTTCCCGCGGGCGCCGTCACCGAGAAAGGACTCAACGACACCTTCGAGGCGTTCCACCGGGCCCATGCGGCCGAATATGGTCACGCCTTCAAGGCCAGCCCGATCGAGATCGTCAATCTGCGGGTAAGCGGCATCGGCCGCATGCCCAAGATCGAAAAGCTGCGGGCGCCCGCCGGCGGCAGCCTTCAAGAGGCGCTGGTGCGCACCGTCCCCAGCGTGTTCCGCCTCGGGGGCGAGCTCAAGACCTTTGATACCCCGGTTTACCGGCGCATCGCGCTGCCGGTCGGCGAGGCTTTTGCGGGTCCCGCCATTATCCTCCAGAAAGACTCCACCACCGTCATGCCGCCCGCCACCAGTGCCGTCGTGGACGCCTCGGGCAGCATCATCATCACCTTGGGAGAGGCCAAATGAGCCAGAACCTCACCGAAATGGCCGCGGCCGCACCGACCCGCGTTGACCCCGTCACCGGCGCCGTGATCCAGGGCGCGCTCGAGAGCATCGCCATCGAGATGGGCCACAAGCTCATGCGCATGAGCTATTCCTCGATCATCCGCGAAAGCGAGGACTTCGGCACCGCACTGACCGACGCCACCGGGCGCCAGATGTGCGAATGCAAGATGTCGACGCCCCTCCAGTCCGGTCCCATCCCGGGTTATGTGCGTGGCATCCTCAAGCAGCTCGAGGCGCGCGGCGAGTCGGTCCGCCCGGGTGACGTGATCATGCACAACGATCCCTATGGCGGCGCCAGCCACGGCCCCGATGTAGGCTTTGCGGTACCGGTATTTCTGGGCGAGCAGTTGATCGGCTTCTCCGTCACCACCGCACACCATCTCGATATCGGGGCCTTGACCCCCGGCAGCACCGGCATTGTCGATGCCGTGGACACCTATGCCGAGGGCCTGCAGTTCAAGGCCATCAAGGTGGTGGATGCCGGCAAGCGCAACGAGGCCGTCTGGTCCATCCTGCGCGACAATATCCGCGCCTCGGCTCTGGTGGTGGGCGACATGGAAGCCCAGGTACAAACGGCGCAGATCGGCGCCGAGCGCTTTCTCGATCTGGTCAATAAATACAGCCTCAAGACCGTCATGGACGCCTTTGAGGACCTGCTCGACTATTCCGAAAGGCTAATGCGCTCGGCCATTGCCGCCCTGCCGGATGGGGAATACTCAGCCAAGACCTTTATCGATGGCTTCCTTGATGATGCCGATCCCTCTCGCAAGGACCTGCCGATCGCCGTCACCTTGAAGGTGCATGGCGACAGCCTCACCGTGGATCTCACCGGCACCGCGCCCCAGCTGCCCGACAAGCCCATCAACATGCCGCTGGTGGGCACGGTCGATATTTCGATCTGGCTGACCCTGCGCTCGATCCTGCTCGATAGTGTCACCTATGGCAGCATTCCGCAAAACGAAGGTCTTTCGCGGCCCATCACCATCGTCGCCCCGCGTGGCACCATCGCCAACCCCATCTTCCCGGCCCCCGTCATTGCCCGCTTTTGCCCCGGCAATGCTCTGGCCGATACGGTGATGAAGGCCCTGGCCCAGGCCGTGCCGCAGCAGGTCTCGGCCGGCATCGGCAATCTGCGTGTTGTCGCCTTCTCGGGAATGGAAGACGGCAAGCAGTGGGTCCACATGGAGATCTTGGAAGGCAGCTATGGCGGCCGCTACGGCTCGGATGGCATGGATGCCGTTGATACGCTGTTTGCCAATACCCGCAACAATCCCATCGAGGATATCGAATCCCACCTGCCGATCCGTGTGGATCGCTACGAGTTGCGCAACGACGCCACGGCTGCCGGCCGCACGCGCGGCGGCATCGGGACGGTGCGCGAGTTCACCTTCCTGGCGGATGGCGCTTTCTCGGTGGAAGGCGACGGGCACAAATACCGGCCCTGGGGCTATGACGGCGGCGAGGACGGCTATACGGCCTCGCTCAAGCTGGTCCACAAGGCGGGCGGCGAAACCGACCTCGTGTCCAAGGTGCCCTACCACAAGATCAAGGCGGGCGATCACCTGATCTCTCGCGGCCCCAGCGGCGGCGGCTACGGCAATCCTCATGAACGCGATCCCCAGGCAGTGCTGTTCGACGTTCTGGAAGGACTGGTGTCCGCCGAGGCAGCCGAACAGCATTACGGCGTGGCCATAACCGGCAACGCTGTGGATGTGGCGCGCACGGCGCAGCTGCGTTCGGCCTGAGTTCCTGACCGGGCGGCCATCTGGCTGGCCCGAACCTGAAGGCGGCGGTTCGGCTTCTTGCCGGCTGCCGCCACTTTTTATGCCTCCAGAAACTCCCGCCAGCGGCGAACCAGATAGGTGTGTTCGTCCATAAAGGCGTTCCACACCCGCACTCGCGCCATCCGCTCCAGATAAGAGCCACCCTCGCGGATTTCCCCTGGCGCGACACTGGGCTCGCCTGCGGGATTGGTCAGCGCCGTCTCTGCCGGCTTGCCCGCATACCAATAGTCCCATTCGGCGGCGCTGAGATGCGGGCGGACCAGGTCGGGCAGCACGAAATAATAGCCTTGGCGGGTGGTGACCGCGCCCGCTTTGCCATTCATCCACCAGTTGAGATAGGCGTAGGCCGCTTCGAGTTGCTCGCCCTGCGCGGCCGAGGAAATGCACAGATCCACATGCCAGCCGCGAAAGCCCTCCTGTGGCACGGCCGAAACGACGGGCACACCCTGGCTGCGCAGCGTTGCAATGGCGGGCGAGAACATCGACTGCAACACCGCGCCCCGCTGCATGGAGCGCGCCGCTTCGTGATGGTTGTTCCAGATGGTCTTGAAGTGCCCCAGCTTCTTCTTGCGCAGCAGGATATCGGCGACCAGGTCGATTTCCTCGATGGAAAGATTGCCCACATCGGCAAAGCTCATATTTTCCGATGCTTCCACTGCCAAGGCCGCCTCGATCATGCCCAGCACCGGCTCGCTCATGATGGCAACGCGTCCGTGGAGTCTTTTGTCGAGCATCCAGCCCCAGCTATGCGGAGTTCCTGGCGGCCACTCCTTGAGAACGGCGGGCAGAAAGGCAAAGGAATCGACGCCGTGCTGGAGCGGCAGCATGACGATCTGGTCGGTCGGCGTAGGGCCTATGGTGCCCGAAGGCTGCACAAACAACTGGTTGAACACCGAGCCAAAGGCGCGCGAGTCGCTCCGCCGGGCCACGGCATGGTTCTTGATCAATGCGCCGTTGTGGATGCGCTTGAGATCGATGGCCTGGATGGCGCGCGCCGTCCAGATCAGATCAACCGTATGCCACTGGTGGTAAACATCAAAGCTCTCGGGGCTAGTCACCACCCGTTGCAAGCCCTTGACGCTGTCGATCAACTCGAATTCGAGATCAAAGGGCAGCTCGCTTGCGGCCTGCTCCAGCACACGCCGGGGCAGCACCTCGCTGCGGGCGATGACGCGAAGCTTGGGTCGCTGGGGCACGCAAAAACTCACTAGTGAATGCGGGTGAGATAAGGCGCGATCTCCGCCGCATCAAACACCGAGAGTACCTTGAGCCGCGCCCGAGCCCTCTCATGGTCGGCATCCAGGTGGTGACGCAGCGCCACCGCGGCGCCATGGCCATCGCCGAGCAACAGATGGTCAAACACCAGCGCATGCTCGCGCAACATCTCGTTTTCCTCGTGCAGCCCGATATAGGTGTAGAACAAACGATTGATTACCAGCGAAATCTGCGAGAGTTGCACCGCCTGCGCCAATGGCCTGTTGCGCTGTGACCGCAAGGCTTTCACATGCAGATCGGTCTCGAGCCGCTCAACCGCTTCGCGCGTCAGCTTAACCGATCCTTCCAGCACCGCGTCGATCTCCCCGCGAGCCTTGGCCAGGATACTGCTATCAAGGTGAGGCTGGGCTGCGGCAAGCGCCCCCGGCTCAAGCAGGCGCCGCACTTCATGGGCGTCATCAAGCATGCGGGCGCTGAAGGGCCCCGCTATCCAGTGCGAGCTGCGATCCTTTTCGATCAGCCCGCGCCCATCCATACGCGATAGCACATCGCGCACCACGGTGCGGCTGACATCGAAATACCCCCCGATACCCGCTTCCGAGATTTGGAAGGTGCCAAAGGGAATGCAGTTCATGATATGGGCTTCCACCGCCGCGAAAATCCGCTCCCAGCTGGGTTGGCCCAGCTTGCTGCCCAGTTCGGGCGGCAGGTCCAGCGTCAAGCCATGAAGATTGGTGCGGGCCGGGCTTTCCTGTCCACCAAGGGCTCCCACCACATAGCCTTGCGAGCTCAGCGGAGCGATCACGCCCTCGGCAACCAGAAGATCCAGCGCCCGCTTCACCGGTGGGCGGCTCACCCCGAGCCGATCCGCCACTGCTGAAACCAGCAGCCGGGTGCCGACCGGCAGATTGCCATCCACAACATTGGCGCGAAGCGCCTCGCGAACGATCTGGTAGTAAGGCTTGCTGCCGGCAAGTTTTGCTTTGGCCATGAACTTCGACGCTGCGCCCGTCCTGCTGGCATCACCAAATGCGCTGACGCAATAAACGGCTTATCGGAAAGGCTGGCTAGAGGCAGCCTTCGTCTCATCCACCTACATCTTTCAGATATGGGCCCGGACGTCACGGGGAATACAGCCAAACCCACGGCCATCCAAGCCGATGTTCCCACTTAACCTTGAGGTTTGGCCCCAATGCGCGTTTAGGACGCATCCGGGCGAGTAGCCGACCACGCATTACGGTGTCTTCAGCACTTCCTTGACGAAGCGGTAATTGCCGGCGGTCAGGCCGGCATCGACTGGAATGGTCACCCCGGTGATGCCCGAGGCGGCATCGGAGGCGAGGAACAGCGCCGCATTGGCGACCTCTTCCGGCACCACCATCCGCCCCAGCGGGTAATGGGGCAGCACCTTGTCGAGCAGCCGCGGATCGGCCTCCAGGCGATGGTCCCATGCTGCGGTGCGCACCGAGCCAGGCGCCACCACATTGGCGCGCACGCCGCGCGCACCCAGTTCCACGGCGATCGCCTTGGCATAGGCAATCAGCCCCGCCTTGGCCGCGGAATAAGCGGGATTGCCAAAGTGCTGCAATCCATTGACCGATGAGATGAACACCACGTTCCCCCGGCCCCGAGCGGCCATGGCGGCAAGGATGGGGTCAACCAGTGCATAAGCGCCGTTCAGATTGATGGCCATTTCGCTGGCCCAGATCTCATCATCCAGCTGCCCCATATGCTCGGCCCGCGTATAACCGGCATTGGCGATCACGGCATCGGGAGCACCCTGCTCGGCGATATAGCTTGATATTGCCTGCCGGGTCGCCGCGGGCTCGGCCTGATCAAAGATCACCCTGCCAGCAAGCGGCAGGCCATTGAGCATCCCCGGATCCCGATCGCCGCCTATGACCTGGGCGCCGGCCTGCACGAAGGTCTCGACCAGCACCCGGCCAATGCCGCCGCCCGCGCCCGAAATCAGCACGGTCCTGCCTTCGAGCCGGAACAAAGCTTGGGTCAATCT
>JAQGKH010000277.1 GCA_028290225.1 Devosia sp.
CCCAGGCCGTTCTTCGAGCATAAAGGAAAAGTCTTCCCCGCCCATGGAGGGCGCAGCGTCCTTGTCTACCCGTTCGGCGCCGGAGATTTCCTCGGCAATGCCGGCGGCGAACGCGGTTTCGGCTGGACTGTTCACCGTGACGGGATAGCCGCGCATATAGGTGACCTGGGCGGTGCCGCCGAAAGTGGCGGCGAACTGGGGCACGAATTGCTGCAGGTGGGCTTCGATGAAATCCTGCACGCCGATGTCCAGCGTCCGCACGGTGCCCTTGAGGCGGGCCGTGCGCGGAATGACATTGTCGGCGCTGCCTGCCTCCAGAACCGTGACCGACAGGACGGCACTGCCAAGCGGGTCCACATTGCGCGACACCACGGTTTGCAGAGCGGTGATCAACTGGGCAGCGATGATGATCGGGTCTATCGTGGATTGCGGCCGCGCGGCATGACCACCGCGGCCCTCGATGTCGATGATGAAGCGATCCGTAGCGGCCATGATCGCGCCGACGCGAATGCCGAAGTGACCCGCCGGCCGGCCGGGCCAGTTGTGCAGGCCATAAACCTCGTTGATGCCGAACCGGTCGAGGACACCGTCCTGCACCATCTCGCGCCCGCCCGCGCCACCTTCTTCGGCGGGCTGGAAAATCACGGCGACGCGGCCATTGAAGTTGCGGGTTTCGGCCAGATACTTGGCTGCACCCAGCAGCATCGCCGTGTGGCCATCGTGACCACAGGCATGCATGCGACCGGGGGTGGCGCTGGCATAGGGCTTGCCCGTGCGCTCGGTAACCGGCAGCGCATCCATGTCGGCCCGCAAGCCAACGGTGCGGCCACTGGTGTTGCTCTTGCCATTGATGATGCCGACCACGCCGGTCCGCCCCAGGCCCGTCACCACTTCGTCGCAACCGAACTCGCGCAGCAGTCCTTCCACCTTGCCGGCCGTGCGATGCACGTCGAACAGGATTTCGGGGTGGCGGTGCAGATCCTGGCGCCAGCCAGCGATCTCGTCGTGAAACTCGGCAATGCGGTTGATTACGGGCATGAGAAACCAAACTTTGTTCTGGGTCAGTGTCGCTGCCCTAACCGTCCGCGTCAACCTCGCCGCGCCTGAGTGAAGCAGGCATCGGCAGGGTTTTCCAAGATAGGAGCGCGGCTTGGGCCGTTATTTCCGCCCGGCGCCTTGTTCCCCCGGCACAATTTTGCCAAACCATGCCGCGTGTTCCGGAGCTTTCTGCCGCCATGAAAATCCTTGTCGCCGTCAAGCGCGTGGTTGACCACAATGTTCGTATCCGTGTCCGGCCCGATGGCTCGGGCGTGGAAACTGCCGGCGTGCGGATGTCGATGAACCCCTTCTGCAAGCATGCGGTGGAGGCGGCCGTGCAACTCGCCGAAGCGGGCGGCGACGCCGAAATCGTCGTGGTTTCGGTCGGGCCCAAGCCGGCCACCGATGTGATCCTGACCGCGCTCGCCATGGGGGCGCAGCGCGGGGTGCTGATCCAGACCGAGGCAGAGCTGGAAACGCTAGCCATCGCCAAGCTCCTGGCCAAGGTCGTGGCCGAGGAGCAGCCCGACCTGGTGCTGCTGGGCAAGCAGGCCGTCGACGATGACAGCAATCACGTGGGCCAGATGCTCGCCGCCCTGCTGGACTGGCCGCAGGCGACCTTTGCTTCGGCCATCACGCGAACCGCTGAGGGGCTGGAAGTCACGCGCGAGGTGGACTGGGGCCGGGTGACGGTGGCGCTGCCGTTGCCCGCAGTGGTGACGGCGGATCTGCGCCTCAACACGCCCCGCAACGCCGCCTTGCCCATGGTGATGAAGGCGCGCAGCAAGCCGCTGGCCGTGCGGCCGGTCGAGGACTTCGGCGTGGATCTGACGCCGCGCCTGCGCATCGAAGCGATCTCGCCGCCAAGCGAGCGGGCGGCCGGGCGCACCCTTGGCTCGGTTGGTGAACTCGCCCGGGTGATTGCCGATGACGTTGCTGACCTGGAGGCGCTGTGATGACTGTTCTGGTGCTGGCCGAGCATGATCTCGGCACCTTGTCGCCCTCAACCGCACGCCTGGTTGGCGCGGTAGCGGCGCTGGGCCCCGTGGATCTGCTGGTGCTGGGCGAAGGCGTGGACCAGGTGGCGCTGGATGGCGCTCGCCTAGCTGGCGTTGCCCGCGTGCTGGTGGGGCAGGGTGGCGATCTCGCCGCCGGGCTGCCGGACAGCACGGTGGCGGTGCTTGCCGGACTTGCGCCCAATTACAGCTATATCCTGGCTTCGGCCGGTGCGACCGGACGGGATGTGATGCCGCGTCTGGCGGCCAAGCTCGACCTGATGCCGATCACCGATGTGGTTGCCATTGGGGGGGCGAACCGCTTCGTGCGGCCGATCTATGCCGGCAATGCGCTGCAAACCGTTGTTTCCGACCAGTTGCGGCACCTGCTGACGCTGCGCCCCTCGGCATTTCGGCCGGCGGCGCTGGGCGAGGCGGCACCAATCGAGCCGCTGGCTCATGCCCCTGTCGCGTCGGTGGCTCGGATTATCGCTGCGCACAGGACGCCAAGCGACTCGCCCGACCTTTCCACCGCCCAGATCGTGGTGGGGGGCGGCGTTTCAGTGGGCTCAGCCGAAGGCTTCAAGCTGATCGAGCAGCTCGGCAAGGCCCTGGGCGCCGCCGTTGGGGCCACCCGCGCCGCCGTGGATGCGGGCTACGCGCCCAATGACTGGCAGGTGGGGCAAACCGGCAAGATCATCGCGCCCGATCTTTATATTGCGGTCGGCATTTCCGGCGCCCTCCAGCACCTCGCGGGCATTCAGGGCGCCAAGCGCATCGTCGCCATCAACAGCGATCCCGAAGCGCCTTTGGTCAAGCTGGCGGACGCCGTCCTGATCGGCGATCTGTTCGCCATCGTGCCGCAGCTGATCGCCGAGCTGGATCGGCTTGGCGTGCGGCGCTGACGGTTGCAAATCCCATCCCGGCTTCTATAAAGGCCGCGCCTTTCAACGGAACCCATCCGAGCTATGTTCGAGACCCTTTCCAAGGCCCCTGGCGACAAGATCCTGGCGCTCATGGGCGAATACGCGGCCGATCCGCGCACCGACAAGATCGATCTGGGTGTGGGGGTCTATAAAGACGAAACCGGGACCACGCCGATCATGTCGGCGGTGCGCAAGGCCGAGCAGCGCATTCTGGAAACTGAGACCACCAAGACCTATCTCGGGATCGCGGGCAACAAGGGCTTTGGCAATGCCGTGCTGGACCTGGCGCTGGGCGATGCGGTGGACCGCTCGCGCGTGCGCATCGCCCAGGCACCCGGGGGCACCGGCTCGCTGTGGGTGTTGATGCAACTGGTCAACCGGGCGCGTCCCGGCGCGACGGTGTGGGTGTCCGACCCCACCTGGCCCAACCACAACCCGATTGCCACAAATGCCGGGCTCACCGTCAAGACCTATCCGTATTTCGATACCCAAACGCGCGGCGTGAAGTTCGACGCGATGCTGGCGGCGCTGGATGGACTGGGCCCGCAGGACGTTGTGCTGCTGCATGGCTGCTGCCACAACCCGACCGGGGCCAATTTGACCAATGCCCAGTGGGAGGCCGTGGCCGCAAGCCTGGCGCGCACCGGCGCGCTGCCGTTCATCGACCTCGCCTATCTCGGCTTTGGCGACGGGCTGATCGAGGATGCCTATGGCACGCGCAAGGTGATCGCGGCGGTGCCCGAGGCACTGGTGGCGTTTTCGGGCTCCAAGAATTTTGGCCTTTATCGCGAACGCATCGGCGCGGCGATCCTGATCGCCCGCGATGCGGCACAGGCCGATGTCGCCAACTCGCAGCTGCTCAACATCATCCGTGGCGCTTATTCGCAGCCACCCGATCATGGCGCCGAGATCATCCGCACCATTCTGGAGGACGCCGAGCTGCGCGCTGAGTGGGAAAGCGAACTCGATGCCATGCGCGCCCGCATGATCGGGCTGCGCGAAAAGCTGGCCGAA
>JAQGKH010000320.1 GCA_028290225.1 Devosia sp.
AGGCGCTGGCTATCGTAAACGGCAACTCTGGCAACGAGAACATGCAGAAAGCCAGCGAGTTCCTGCGGGCGGTGATCCGGGCCGCCGACGAACGGCTGGGCAACGGCGTGGTTGAACAGCGCAACGCTGCCACAGCCCTGCGTTGGGCAACATTGCTGGGAGCGCTGGTTATCGTGGGCGTGGTGGGCGGATCAGCCTGGACCGTTGTTGCTTACACCCGCGAGATTGCCGCGGCGCGGCGCCAAGTCGAACAAGCCAACGAGAGCCTGGAAGCGCGGGTGCGGGAACGCACGGCTGATCTGGGCAAGGCGAACGAGGAGATCCAGCGTTTCGCCTATATCGTGACGCACGACTTGCGGGCTCCTTTGGTCAACATCATGGGTTTCACCAGCGAGCTGGAAAGCAGCATAGCCACGCTGCGCGACTATATGGGCGGGCGCGAAGAAGCGAACGATCCCAAATTTGCCGAAGCGCGGCTTGCCGCCACCGAGGACCTTCCTGAAGCCATCGGCTTTATCCGCTCTTCAACCCGCAAGATGGACGCACTGATCAACGCCATCCTGAAAATCTCGCGTGAAGGCCGGCGTCAGCTCAAGCCCGAAACGCTCAATCTTGCCGAGATCATCGACGCGTCGGTGAGCGCCATTCAGCATCAGGTCACCGAGAATGGCGGGGCCGTGACCACGGAGGTCAAGGTGGCGCGCCTCGTCACCGACCGGCTGTCGCTGGAGCAGGTATTGGGCAATCTGCTCGATAACGCGGTCAAGTACCAGGAACCTGGCCGACCGCTTACTGTTGCGATCCGCGCCGTCGCCGCGGAGCGCAATCGCCTCGACATCGAAGTGCAGGACAATGGCCGCGGCATTGCGGCGACGGACCATGAACGCGTCTTCGAACTTTTCCGCCGCTCTGGTGCCCAGAACCAGCCTGGCGAAGGCATTGGGCTCGCCCATGTGCGCACCGTGGTGCGCAGCCTTGGCGGGGAAATCACCCTGTCCTCGCAGCTGGGCGTCGGAACCACCTTCACCATCAATTTACCGCGCGATCTGCGCAATTATCTCGGGAGCAACGCCAAATGAACTCCGGTACACCCGTCACCATCATCATGATCGAGGATGACGAGGGGCACGCTCGGCTGATCGAGAAGAACATTCGCCGCGCCGGCGTCAGCAACCAGATCATCCCCTTTACCGACGGCACTTCGGCGCTCCACTACCTGATGGGAGCCGACGGCAGCGGCCAGGTCAGCAGTGGGCGGCAGTTGCTGATCCTGCTCGATCTGAACCTGCCCGACATGACGGGCGTCGACATCCTCGAAAAGGTCAAGAACAACGAGCACACCCGCCGCTCACCCGTGGTGGTTTTGACCACCACCGACGATCAGCGCGAAATCCAGCGTTGCTATGACCTTGGGGCCAATGTCTATATCACCAAGCCAGTAGACTATGACGGGTTTGCCAATGCGATTCGGCAGCTCGGATTGTTCTTCTCGGTGATCCAGGTTCCGGAAGCCGATTAAGCCATGCCGAACCGCACGCCCTATGTGCTCTACATCGATGACGATGCTGGCCTTGCACGCCTCGTGCAGAAGGCGATGGAGCGGCGCGGCTACCTTTTCGAGCATGCCGCGACGGGCGAGGCTGGGATGGCGCGGATCGCCCAGGGCGGGATCGACGTGGTGGCGCTGGACCATAACCTGCCCACCGGCACCGGCCTGGATGTGCTGTCCGAGATAGCAAAGATGCCGGACCGCCCCGCCGTGGTTTATGTCACCGGCACCGTCGAAACAGCTGTAGCGGTGGCCGCCCTCAAGGCGGGTGCTGCCGACTATGTGCTGAAAACCGTCGATACCGACTTCCTTGAACTGCTGAGCAGCGCCATCGCTCACGCCATCGACCTGCTGCGGCTGAACCGCGCCAAAGCCAAGGCCGAGCAAGAAATGCGCGAAGCCAAGGACCGTGCCGAAACCCTGCTGGGCGAAGTCAATCATCGCGTGGCCAACAGCCTGGCGATGGTGGCGGCGCTGGTGGGCCTGCAGGCCAATGCTACCACCAACGAGGAAGCCAAGAGCGCCCTGGCGGAAACCCAGGCCCGCATCCAGGCGATTGCCGGCGTGCATCGCCACCTCTACACCACCGACGATGTGCGCTCGGTCCATATCGGGGAATATCTGCAAAGCCTCGCCAGCGAACTCGAAACCTCGATGCAGGCTGCAGGCAGCGCTTCACGCATCCTCGTGAACGGGGAAAATATCTCCATTCCCACCGAAAAGGCGGCCTCGGTCGGGGTTATCGTCACCGAACTGGTGACCAATGCGATCAAATACGCCTATGGCCCCGACACGGGCGGCGAAGTGCGCATCAGCGTGGCGCGTAGCGGCGACGTCATCGACCTGTCGGTGGAAGATGATGGCATTGGCTGGAACGGGGCTGGCAAGCCGCAGGGCACGGGGCTGGGCAGCCGGATCGTCAAGGCCATGGCGCATGGGCTGGGCGGCACCGTCGCCTATCAGGCCGAGGGTCGCGGCACCCGCGTGTCCCTGCAGTTCTCTGCCTCGTAAAAGGCGCCAGTTGACCTATAAGCCGGGTTCTGTAGGGCACTGCGCTTGCGCGCGGTACGTGGTGACCATTCATCTAGGGCGCCTGTTGCCAAGCGCCTCCTGCAACCAACCCGGATGATCTGGCCTCAAAACCGGCTGGGGCATGAAGCCCCGCGTCATCCCTATTTGGTCTTGCTCCCGGTGGGGTTTACCGTGCGGTCCCCATTGCTGGGTCCCCGGTGCGCTCTTACCGCACCCTTTCATCCTTACTCCGGCGCGCCGGAGCGGTTTGCTTTCTGTGGCACTTTCCCTGAGGTCGCCCTCGCCGGGCGTTACCCGGCACCGTGTTTCGAAGGAGCCCGGACTTTCCTCTCCCGGGTGGTTACCCACCCGGCAGCGGCCACCCGGTCAACTGGCAGCGCCATGTAGGGAGGGATCACCCCTGCCGTCAAGCATCGACCGGCAGCAGCGGCTGTACGCGCGGCTTGGTGATCGCCTGATAGGCCAGGTTGATCGTCGCCATGCGCGCCGTGGCTACCTCGATCAGGTCCTCGGGCACACCCTTGGCGATCAGGCGGTCGGGGTGATGCTCGGCCACCAGCACCCGATAAACGCGGCGCACCTCCTCGGGTGGCGCATCAGGCGTCAGCCCCAGCACCAGATATGGGTCCAGATCGCTGTCGAGCATCACATGCTGGGCGGAAATCTGCTCGAACCGCGCTTCATCAAAACCGAAGATGGTGCTGACGGAATGGAGATAATCCAGCTCGGCCTCATGCACCATGCCATCGGCCGTGGCGATGAAGAAGAGGCTGTCGAGCACATGCTCGAGCGTGTCGGGACTGTCCGAAAAGAAGCGCCCGATCTTGCGGGCATAGCTTTCAAAACCCGCCACATCCTGCTTGGCGAGATTGAACAGGCGCTCCACCTGCGGCTCCTGCCCCTGGCTCACCTCCACCGTCGCATTGAAGGCCCGCACTTCCGATGCGGTCACCGCCCCATCGGCCACGGCCATCTTGGCCGCCAGCGCAATCAGCGCCAGCGTGAACGCGGCATCGCGCCCTCCCGGCAGCCAGGTGTCGGGATCAAGCACATTGGCAACTGAGCCTGCCAGGCCGGTGCGGCGCGTGAACGAGCCCAGGAACGCCGACAGTTTCTGCCAGCGATCCTTGTTCTCCTCCGCCTTGCGGACACAGCACAGCATTTACGGCACCTCCTGGGAGCTCGGGCGAGCGACTCGCCACCCAACCGGCTCGAAAACTAGCGGGAGCGCCTCGGCGCGTCCATCAGTGGGGACGCATGCCTGTCCTTCAGCGGAAGGGCACGAAGAATTCTTCGTTGGCCGGCCCGATCAAGCGATCGCGGCGGGGGCGCACCGGCTCTTCAGGATAATATTCCTGCTCGAAATCGGCATCGCTACCGGACCGCGCCTGACGCTGGCTGAGGAATTCCGAAAGCGGACCCGATTCCCAGTCCTCCAGATCCTCGGCACCGATGCTGCCCCGTTCGCCAAACACGACCTCGGGCGGGATCACCACGGGCTCTTCGCGCGGGGTGACCGACGCCACTGGAACCTGCTGGGGCCTTGGGCGCATGGATAGGGGCATGGGGACCGGGGCCACTTTGGTGGGCGGCAGGGCGGCAACATCGACCGGACCCAGCGTCGGCCCCACCGGTGCGGGGGGAACTCCGACCACCGGAGCGGCGGGGGCCTGGGTCGACGCCGGAGCGGCAACCGCTACGCCAGCCGGGGCCACTGGGGGCGCCGCCGGTGCCGGCTTGGCCGCAGCCACCGGAGCGGGGGCGGCCGGGGGCGCAGCTGGCGCCGGCCTGGCTGCAGCCACTGGCTCTGGAGCGTCGGGGCCCGTGATATAGGAGGGCAGCTTCTTACCTGACTGAAGGAACGAATCCACCGGATCGGCGGCCTTGCCGCCGGGAGCAGCGGCAACCGTCTGGGGCCTGGGCGCGGGCGCCGGCCTTGGTTGAGGAGCGGCCGGGGGGGCGCTGGCAACTGTTTCCTTCACCGGCGTTGCGGCAGGCTCGGGCTCGAGTGGCGTTTGGGGGGAGACTACGGCAACCCGCTCCGGCTCGCCCAGGAACTGGGCCGACAGCAGGTCGGCGGCAGGCACGCCGACAACAACGAAAAGGCCGGCCCAAGCCAGGCCATTGGTGACACGACGGTCGATCTTCATGTTCTCAAAACCCTGTTGCCCCGCCCTCGAAGCCACGCAGAAAGCCCGTTTTCATGGCCTTTTCAAGGAAGAGCTGCCACGCCGGCACATAAGCGGCATGCACCTGAACGGAACCTGAACGGCGCGCCTTCATGGCAACAGATCATGGTTAAGGCAAGATTAATTGGCCCGCCGGCCCAGCAGGCGAGCCAGGGCCAGAACCAGATTGGAGCGATTGAGCGTATAAAAGTGAAACGCGGTGACCCCCTCGTCGAGCAGCTCGGTGACCTGTTCTGCCGCTACGGCCGAGGCAACCAAGGCGTGGGTTTCGGGATCGTCTTCCAGTCCCTCGAACCGCTCGGCCATCCAGAGCGGGATGGACGCGCCGCAGCGCGCGGCAAAGCCCGAAATCTGCTTGAAGCTGTGGATGGGCTGGATGCCCGGGATGATCGGCGCGGTTATCCCCGCCGCCCGAGCACGCTCGAGGTAGCGCAGGTAATCGGCGTTGTTGAAGAACATCTGCGTGATGGCGCGGGTAGCACCGGCATCGAGCTTGCTTTTGAGGTTGTCGATATCGCTCTGCCAATCGGGGCTTTGCGGATGCCGCTCGGGATAGGCGGCCACGGAAATATCGAAATCACCAATGCGCCGGATGCCGGCAACGAGGTCCGCCGCATTGCGATAGCCTTGGGGATGGGGCGTGAAGGGCTGGCCGACGCCCTCGGGTGGATCGCCGCGCAGCGCCACGATGCGGTTGACTCCCGCTGCCTGGTAGGCGCGCACCACCGCATCGACCTCGTCCCTCGACGCGCCGACGCAGGTCAGATGCGCTGCGGCATCGACCCCGGTTTCGGCTGTGATGCTGGAAACCATGCGCAAGGTGCGTTCGCGCGTGGTGCCACCCGCCCCATAGGTCACCGAAACGAATTCGGGGTGAAGCGGGGCCAGCTTGTGCAGGCTGTCCCAGAAGCGCTCCTCGGTGGCATCGTTCTTGGGCGGGAAGAACTCAAAGGACAGGTGAAGCGGCGGGCGCTTTTCCGCGAGTTGCCGGCTGGTGCGGTCGCTGTCGTCGATCATGCTTTATCCATTCAAGTTAAGTCGCACAGGCGCCACAGACAAACCGTCAAGCCACGCTCGGCAGTGTTGCTGGGAAATTCCCGTACCGTTTCCACCCGCAGTCCGGCACTGGTGGCCCAACCGCTCATCTGCGCCTGCGACAAACCGAGCCGGCGATGCGCATGCTCGCTGCGCAAAAATTCGAGATCATGGGGCGCGAAATCCACGATCACCATCTGCCCGCCCGGCTTGAGCAACTGCCGCGCCGCCATCAGCATGCGGCCCGGATCATCGAAATAATGCAGCACCTGATGGAACACGATGGCATCGGCCGGGCCAAGCGCCCTGTCCAGTTCGGCAATATCGCCCAGCCGCACCTGGGCATGGCTCACGCCGGCCGAACCCAGCCGGGCTCGGGCGACGCTCAGCATTTCGCGGCTGGAATCAACGCCGATGCCGCGCTTGTAGCGAGGGGCCAGCAGCTGCAGCATGCGCCCCGTGCCGGTGCCCAGATCCAGCAGCACATCTACCGGTGCGGCCCGGAAGGCCTCGAGCACGGCCGCTTCAACCGCCGCTTCCGGAACATGCAGCGTTTTGAGCAGATCCCAGCTGCCAGCCACCTTGGCAAAGTAATGCGCAGCCTGAGCCTGCTGGGCCGCCCGCACCTCGGCCTGACGCTGGCAATCGCGCTGCCGCTCCGGATCGGCAGCGTCCAGCCGCCCCACCAGCCACTGCGCAATGGCGCCCGCTTCCCCCGCCTGCGCCAGACCATAATAGGCCCAGGCCCCTTCGGCATTGCGTTCCACCAAGCCGGCGTCCGCCAGCAGCTTGAGATGCCGCGACACCCGTGGCTGGCTCTGACCGAGAATTTCGGTGAGGTCCTTGACCGAATGATCGCCGCTGGCGAGCAAAGCCAGCAGGCGGAGGCGAGTTCCCTCGCCTGCCGCCTTGAACACCCCCACCAATTCAGACAGCTCCGCCATTGCCCCTCGCGAGATATAAAGAAACCTTTATATCTACTCGAAGGCAAGGTCCAGAGGCGAGTATCAGGCCGAAGCGCGCTCTTCGGCGCTGGCGCGCTTGCGGAAGGAATGGGCGCGCCAAAGATTGAAGATTTCGGTGGCTTCCTCGCGGTCCATGGCCCCAAAGCGCTGACCCACCTGCTGCTTGTCCTGCTCGTGCGGCAGGTCACGCCAGGGCAGCACGGCAAACACGGCCAGAAACAGCTCGCTGCTAAGCCCGGCGGCCTTCAATGCGACCGTTATAGCGGCATAGTCCTGGCTGGCGAGCCATTTCACCACCACTTCGGGCGCAATGCGCAGCATGACGCTGATGGCGGCGGCGGCGTGGTGCCCATAAGCAAAGCGGGCAAAGCGCGTGAGGGCCCGATCGTCGAGCTGTTTGCGGTCTGAAAGCGCCTTTACCTGGTTGAAGGCCAGCTTCCATTGCGCCGCCGAGAACCCGGCGCCATTGCGGATGCGGTTGAACACCACGGCGTTGACCTTGCCTGCCGCGACCGGATCAAGGCTGGTTTCGGGCTGGCCCAGGCTTTCCAGCACCTTGTCGGCGAGGTGATCGATTTCCCCGCGCAGGGACTGCCAGTCCAGATCGTGCCGGCCGCGCAGATTATCGGCAATCTCGGCATCCTGGGTGGCCCGCACCACCAGCTTTTGCAACGTGCTCTTGTCGAATTCCGCATGGGAATTGCGCACCAGCCGCACTACCGAGGGTTTTTCGCCATGCTCGACAATGGCCTCCCCCACCCGCTCGGGCACCACGGGACGGCCCGCAATGGCGACGCGGTGCGCTTCGCTTTGCTTGCCGACAATGTCGATCAGGTCGTCATCGCTGAGGACGTTGGAAAATTCAAGCAGCGGGCGCGCCACTTCGATGTCGTCATTGGCGAGCTTGACCACCACCGTGCCGGGCGCCCGCTCCAGGGGCGCCAGGAGCTTGGCAACATGGGCGCGCGCTTCCACTTCCACCAGCTCAGCCAGGCGGCACAGCACTTCGTCATACTGCGCCACCTGCTCGTCGTCGCAGCGATCCGACACATAGCTGAACAGCTGAGCCATGTTGCGGAACAATTGTTCGCGCTCGGAATGATTATCTTCGCCGTTCAAGACTCGAAAGCTGGAAAAAGCGCGCTGGCCTTGATCGAGTTCGTTCATGGGTAGTCTCCACGGCTGTTCGTGGAAATACCATGGGCCGCCACTCGCTTGCGGCCTCTCAAAGTGGTGCAGCCAAATTGATTAAAATTGCGCAGAAACGCTGAGGGGCGCCGAACCGGCGCCCCTCATCTGTGCAAGGCAGGTGCTAGTGCGAACCCACTTCGCTGCTGTGGCTGGTGCTGATGCTCGAGGTCTTCTCGGCGTCGCTTTCGCTCTTCATCTTGGCGAGCGCTGCCCGAACGCCGGCCCCGTAAGCGGGATCCACCTGATCAAACAACGCCAGTTGCCGGTCTTCGATGAACTGCGGGATGCCGTTCATGGCTGCCGCGATGTTGGAGAACAGGCGGCTGCGCTGGCCTTCATCGAACAAGGCAAACAAGGCGCGCGGCTGGCTGAAATGATCGGCCGTGGCGCGGAAGTCATAACGCCCCACCACGCCACCATAACGGTGCGGGGGTTCGGCAAAGCTCGGGTCTTCCACGGGTCCGCCAAAGCTGTTGGGCTCGTAGTAGGCGTCCGCATTGGTGCGCAGGCCAAGGGTCGCTTCGCCATCCCGGTGATAGTGATGCACCGGGCAGCGCGGCTTGTTGACCTCGACCGACTGGTAATGCACGCCGATACGGTAACGCTGCGCATCGGGATAGGAGAACAAGCGGCCCTGCAGCATCTTGTCAGGCGAAAAGCCGATGCCCGGCACCACGTTGGACGGGTTGAAGGCGGCCTGCTCGATATGCTGGAAGTAGTTTTCCGGGTTCTTGTTGAGCTCGATCTCGCCCACCTTGATCAGCGGGTAATCGGCATGCGGCCACACCTTGGTCAGGTCGAAGGCGCTCCAGCCGGTGCGGTTCTCGAACTCTTCTTCTTCGCCTTCCGGCATGATCTGGATGAAGAAGGTCCATTTGGGGAACTGGCCCTTCTCGATGGCCCCGAACAGCGCTTCCTGGTAGCTTTCGCGCGACTTGGCGATCACGCCCTCGGCTTCGCTATTGGTAAAGGTCTTGTGGCCCTGCTGGGTCTTGAAGTGGAACTTCACCCAGAAGCGCTCGCCATTCGCATTCCACATCGAGAAGGTGTGGGAACCATAGCCATTCATGAACATGGGCGCCTGGGGAATGCCCCGATCCGACATCAGGATGGTCACCTGGTGCAGCGATTCCGGGCACAGCGACCAGAAATCCCACATGGCGGTACCCGAGCGCAGATTGGTGCGCGGGTGACGCTTCTGGGTGTGGATGAAATCGGGGAACTTGTAGGGATCGGCGACAAAGAACACGGGCGTGTTGTTGCCCACGATGTCCCAGTTGCCTTCCTCGGTGTAGAACTTGAGCGAAAAGCCGCGCACATCGCGCTCGGCATCGGCGGCGCCCTGCTCGCCCGCAACGGTGGAGAAACGGAGCAGCAGCTCGGTTTCCTTGCCGACTTCGGAGAACAGCGCTGCACGGCTATAGCGGGTGATGTCCTCGGTCACCGTCAGCTTGCCATAAGCGCCCCAGCCCTTGGCATGCACCACGCGCTCCGGCACGCGCTCGCGGTTCTGGTGGGCGAGCTTTTCGATCAGCTGGTAATCTTCCAGCAGCACCGGGCCGCGCGGCCCGACCGTCTTGGCATTGTTGTTGTCGGTGACTGGCGCACCGGCGGTGGTAGTGAGTCTTGGTCTATCGGCCACGAAAATTCTCCTTGCGCCACGACAATCCAGCCACACCAGGCTGGACGGATTCTAAACTGCGCCCAGTTGTGCCCCGTCTGCGACCATCGGGCAAATTGATTGATCTTCTTGATCTGATAAGCTGGGCCTATCATGAGCTTTACCTTCAAGCAGCTACGTTATGCCGTTGCCGTGGCCGATCTTGGCCATTTCGGTCGCGCGGCCATCGCCTGCAACGTCACCCAGCCGGCGCTGTCGCAGCAGATCCAGACCCTGGAGGCATGGTGCGGGCTACCCCTGTTCGAGCGTCTGACGCGCGAGGTTCGACTGACCCCGTTTGGTCGCGAATTCGTTGCCCGTGCCCGGCCACTGCTGACTGGCGCCGACGCACTGGCCACCTTTGCCGCCGGGCCGGCCACCGCGCCCGATCGCCCGCTGCGCTTCGGGGTCATTCCCACCGTGGCGCCATACCTGCTGCCTGAGGTGTTCCCTGCTCTTGCCAGCGGCCTGCCGGGAACCAGTTTTGCCGTGCGCGAGGATCGCACCGATGCCTTGCTGGCTTCATTGGGAGATGGCAGCCTCGATTTGGCGCTGATCGGCTCGGAACTGCCCGGCCGCGGCCCCAAGCTCAAGAGCACGCCGCTGTTTGAAGATTCATTTGTGCTGGCGACGAGCCTGGACGAAGCGCGCAGCGGCCCGGTCAGCCTGGCCTCGCTGCCCCCCGAACGCATTCTGCTGCTCGATGAGGGCCATTGCTTTCGCGATCAGGCGATCGCAGCCTGCCAGTTGAGCGGCGAGCTTTCCAGCCGCACCTTCGCCGCCACCTCGCTCAGCACCATCGTGGAATTCGTGGCGGCGGGCCAGGGAGTCACCCTCCTGCCCCGAATCGCTCTGCGCAAGGAAGCGGGCGAACGCATCGCCATTCAGCCGCTGGCGCCACCGCGTCCCGGCCGGCTGCTGTCGCTGGTGTGGCGGGAAGGATCGCCCTTCAGCGCGGTGTTCCAGACTGTGGCTGAACTGATCCGGCAGACCCGGGGCGAGGAGGCCGAGGCCTAGCCGGCCGGAACGGGCTCGACGGGAAGCCGGCGATTGCGGAAGCTGTCGAAGCTGAACACCGCCAGCGACAGCCAGATCAGCCCGAAGCTCAGCAGCCGCAGCCCGTTGAGCTCCTCGTGGAACACGAACACCGCCACCATGAACTGCAGGGACGGCGAAATATACTGCAGCATGCCGATGGTCGTCAGCCGCAGCCGCTGCACGCCATAGGCAAACAGCAGCAGCGGCACGGCGGTGGCCGGCCCGGTCAGGACCAGCAGCGCCAGCGTACCGGGATCACCATGTGGGCCCCAGCCGGTGGTCCCGATGTGGAACACCACATAGGCCAGCGCCACCGGGGTGAGGATCACGGTTTCCGAAAACAGCCCGGCAACAGGGCCCGCCATGACCGTTTTGCGGAAATAGCTGTAAAGCCCGAAGGACAAGGCTAGTCCAAGCGCGATCACGGGCACGCTGCCCATGCCCAACGCCTGCAGCAGGATAGCGAAGACGGCGATGGCAATGGCCACCGTTTGCAGCCGGTTCTGCCGCTCGCCCAGCAGCACCATGCCCATGGCGACATTGACCAGCGGATTGATGAAATAACCAAAGCTGGCCTCGATCACCTGCCCGGTTTCCACCGCCCACACATAAAGCAGCCAGTTGAACGCCAGGAGCACGGCCGAGATCACCATGATGATCGCCTTGCGCCGATCCGCGAACAATGCGCGGACATGGCCGAAATTGCGCGTCACGAGCAGGATGCCCCCGAGCAGCAGCAGCGACCACATCGTGCGCTCGGCCACGATCATGACCGAACCGACCGCTTCGAGCTGCCGGAACAACAGCGGCAGGAAGCCCCACAGCAGAAAGGTCGCCACCGCAGCAACGGCCCCGCTACGCGCATCGCCGGGGTGAGCCCGCGGTTGGGGTGCAGGATCGATTGGGGAAACGGACATGGGGGAGTCTCCACCCCGCAGCCGGGGCTGGTGCTCCCTTAGCAGGGCGATTGGCTCGACGCCAAGTCCCTCGCGCGGCGGGGGCGCCCTACTCCGGTTCGGCCGCTCCGCCGCCTTCGATGGCATCGAGGAATTGCAGCAGCAGGGTATTTACCAGCTCGGGGCGCTCGATGCTGGGCAGGTG
>JAQGKH010000329.1 GCA_028290225.1 Devosia sp.
AGCCGCACGCCGCAAGCCCAGGGCACGGGAACCGAGGAGTGGGGCGGAGGCGGGGATTACTGGGGCGGGCAGACGATGACGCTGCCCTTTGCTGGCCACCCGGTCGGCGGCCCACATGGCGCGCCCCGATCGGAGGCAGACAAGGTGGAATCAGCCTATCGGTTCTTGCTGTCGGACCTCATGCCATTCGGGCGCAATGCCCGCATCCAGCTCGAACATGGTGGGCTCAACGATTCGAGCGAGCATTACGAAACGGTGACCTTCTGGTATGGGCTGCCGGCCGCGTCGCTGGTCAAGACCGATGCTGTGGACATTGGCGATGCGGCAAGCGAGCAACAGCATCGCTATCTCTCGCCCGGGGCCAGCGAGCCGACAAAGCTGACGTCGCGCTTTGAGTGGGGCCCCGACACCCTGGACGGCGTGGAGGTCTATCCGGCTCATACCGAGAACGGTCGCACCACGCTGGGGACATCCGAATTCACGCTGCGAATCGACCCGGAGAATGTCGGGGTGATGCTGCGCCGCACCCTGGATTACGGCTTGCCGAACCAGCGGGCGCATATTGCCGTTGCAGATGCCAGCGATACTGGCCGCCCCGTTGCCGATGCGGATTTCCAGGCGGCCGGGACCTGGTATCTGGCGGGCTCGAATCTTGCGGTTTTTTCCGATCCACCCGAAGAACTGGGTGCCGCCGAGCACGTGATGCGCTTGTCCAGCCGGCGATTCCGCGAGGACGAGTTCCTGCTGCCCCGCGCATTGACCGAAGGCCGATCGGCCATTCGGATCCGGGTTACCTTCATTCCAGTGGAACGGCCGCTGTTTCCTGGACATCCGCTCGCTCCATTGGGGTGGAGCGAAATGGACTATACCGCTTATTCGTTTGTGCTGCCGGCCTTCGAGGGCGCCGCAAGCGAAAGGGAGCGAGCTGTTTCGCGCTGACGCTAAGCTGAACCATGCCATGGGCGCAATCGTCGTCCCGGCGCGCGGCACGGAACTGGAACAGGCCCTCGCAGTTCTCCTCCCTACTTTGGAGAGCGGCATGAAAAACAAGTTCGAGTTATTGGCGCGGTGCGGATACGTGGCCCGGGGCGTGGTTTATGTGCTGTTGGGCGGCCTGGCCCTGGCGAGCGCCTTTTGGGGGGTAGGGCAGGAGCCAAGTTCCGAGAACGCCTTGTCGAACTTGCTGGGTGCGCCATTTGGGCGCCTCCTGCTTGGCGCAGTGGCGCTGGGCCTGTTCGGGTACATCTTATGGCGCCTGGCGCAGGGCTTCCTTGATGCCGACCATCACGGCAGCGATCCCAAGGGATTGGCCGCCCGGAGCGGCAGCCTGATCAGCGCGGCCGGCAACGCAACGCTAGCCATTGCGGCGGCCAGCCTGGCACTGGGAGCAGGTGGGCAGGGCGGCGGCAATGGGGAGGACAGCCTGACGGCATGGCTGATGGGACAACCCTTCGGTCGCTGGCTTGTGGGCGCGCTCGGCATTGCCGTGGTCGTCGCCGGCTTGTTCCAGATGTGGCGAGGCTACACCAAGAAGTATCAGAAGCGGCTGGACGTACCTTCCGCCCACGCCCGCAAGATCCATGCCGTGAGCTTGTTCGGGCTGGCGGCTCGAGGCGCGGTGTTCGTGGTGGTCGGCGGGCTGTTCGTTTACGCAGCCTTGACGGTCAACCCGCAGCAGGCGGGGAGCACGACCGAGGCCCTCGACTATATCCGTCAGCTGCCGTTCGGCCGGTTTCTTTACGGGCTGGCGGCGCTGGGGCTGGTTGCGTTCGGGCTTTATGGCCTGGTGCAGGCGCGGTACCGGCGCATCGATGCTCCCGATATCCGCCAGGCGGCAGCGGCGCTGACACCCTGAGCCGGCAGCTTCATATCGGCGTGAGCCCCGTGAACTTTGGACCGGCGCGCTCCATATTGATGACAAGGAGCTTTCGCTCCCACGAGGATAATCCGGTGTCATCATCTCGCCCTGCCGTCGCGCGTTCCGCCACCGCTGCCAAAGATTCATGGCCGACGCTGTTGCTGTTGCCTCTGCTGCTGCTGCTCGTCTGGGGGAGCGGACCGTTATCGGCACAGGAAAAGCCTGTCGAGATTCCGCCGCCGGTGGCTGACCTCGTGCAAGCGGGCAACACGGCGGTGGCCGTGTTCGCCGGTGGGTGTTTTTGGGGTGTGCAAGGGGTCTTCCAGCACGTGGACGGGGTAACCAGCGCCATTTCGGGTTATTCGGGCGGAGCCGCCGAGACGGCCACCTATGATCAAACCAGCAGTGGCAGCACCGGCCATGCCGAAGCCGTGGAGGTGACTTACGACCCCTCGGTGGTCAGCTATGGCGAGCTGCTGCAGATTTATTTTTCCGTGGCACATAATCCGACCCAGCTGAACTTTCAGGGGCCTGATCACGGCACGCAGTATCGGTCCACCATTTTCATTGCCGACGAGGACCAGCAGCGCACTGCTGCTGGCTATATCGAGCAGCTCAATGCCGCCGGCTTGTTCGAAGGACCCATCGTTACCACGCTGGAGCCGCTGCAGGCTTTCTACCCAGCCGAGCAGTATCACCAGGACTTCCTGACCCTCAATCCGACCTGGCCTTATATCGCAATGCATGATCTGCCCAAGATCGCGGCGCTCGAAGCCCTGTTTCCCGAGCAGTACCGCGCCGATCCCGTCCTAGTGGGCACCCGCTAAGGTTTAACGTGAAGGGCGGGGTCCGGGCTCACGAGCAGAGAGTGGTTTGCGAGGAGGCCGGACAACCACGGCATCACCACGGAAGCTGAGTTGGCCGGTATTCGTGCTCCTGGGCTCAACCCGGATCGGGAGGGGCGCGGATGCAATCATGCTCGGGACCAGCGGCCGAGCTGCATTTTCCCTTTACCAGTGGCCAGATACGACTGGAGCGGCTGTTGTCCCAAGGTGGGGCCGGCCCAGGCAGGGATGCTGAAACTGCCCCTGATGTGCAGGCCGGCGTCTATGCCCAATATCACTTTTACCTAGTGGAGACGAGGTGGCGGTGCAGGGACTGGCTGGCGCGGTCGAGGGCTCCGGCCATGGAGAACTGCCGGGCGGGCAGGCCTCGTGGTTGGAACGCCCCCCTGGTTGATGCAGCCGCGGCCTAGGGCATCGAGCTGAGCGCTCCCGAGCAGCAATATCTGCCGATTGGCGGGACTGTGGAGGTGGGGGTGAGCGACGGCCTTTCGGCAGACCCGCAGTATCTTCATGAGCTTCCGCCAGATGGGCGGTGCCAGGAGACCTGGTCACGTTTAGGGCGGCGTTCCAGTTCTGAGCCTTGCATGTGAGGCCGGAACGATTCTGGGGCAACTCTCACGATTTGAGTCGCCAAGCCGCCTTCGTTGTGACACATTGCCGCCCGAATGCTTGCCGAGGCGCAGGGATTTGTTTCAAATTGAAACATCGGCGCGATATTCTGGCAACACCAGCCTTCAAATGGACACCAGGTGTTAGCCGCATTGCCATTTTTGCGTCACCATAGGCTTGCCACCCGCGTTGTGGTGGGGCATCTAGACATTCGACTACGGTTAACTCTATGGGAGTGCAAGATATGTTTGTACGTTCGCTTACCCTCGGTGTCGCCGCTACGGCGCTGCTCGTTTCCGGCGCTTCGGCTGCCGACCTGATCATCCCGACCACCCCAGAGCCGATCTATGAAGCTGCTGGTTTCAGCTGGGATGGCCTTTATGCCGGTATCGAAGCTGGCGGCCTGTTCGTTGACGGCGCTGACACCACCGGCCTGGTTGGCGGTATCGTCGGCGTGAACTTCACTGTTGCCGATCCGATCGTTGTCGGTGTCGAGCTGCAGGCTGACTACCTGTTCCTGGACGGCGATGATGCCGGCCTGGTTCTGGCCCTGGGCCGCGTTGGCGCCGTGGTGACCG
>JAQGKH010000344.1 GCA_028290225.1 Devosia sp.
GGGTCAGCAGGTTCTGCCGGCTCCAGGCGTCTTGCGGCTCCAGCGCCAGCGCCTCGTGCCCGCGCCGCACCAGGTCGCGCATCACCCCGCGCAGGAAATGGGCATTGCCGTGATTCCAGTCGGACACCAGCGAGTGGGTATAGAAAACAAAGCGCATTGGGGGTCCTCAGGCGTCGCCCAGCCGGACGCCGCTTGGCAACAGATTGCGATAAAGGTCGGCCATGGCCGCCGCCTGCGCGCCGACGCTGAAGCGCTGGGCCCGCTCCTGCGCTGCCGCCGCCAGCTCTGCCCGCAAATCGGGATCAGCCGCCAGCTGGTTGATCCGGGCGGCAAAACCGTCGGGATCATGGGGCCCGGCAAACAACGCCACCCCGTCCCACAATTCCCGGTAGGTCGGGATATCGGCGAGCACCAGCGCCGCGCGAGCCCCCGCCGCCTCCAGCGGCGCCAGCCCGAACGGCTCATACAAGGAGGGGGAAGCCACGATCGCGGCCTCCGCCATCAGCGCCTTGACCGCCTGATGGGGCAGCTCGCCCCGGTGATCGGCATGCTCAAGCGCCAGATATTGCCCGTTCGGCCCCGAATTGGCCCCCGCCATCACCACCGGCCACACGCTTTTTTCGGCGGCCTGGTCCAGCAGGCGCCCGTTCTTGCCCTCATCCCACCAGCGCCCGGCGGCAAACACCAGATCGCTCTTGTCCAGGGCCGTGGGCGTCGCATGCGCGCCGTTATACACCACCCGCAAATTCTCGATCGTGCCATAGCTGCGGCGCAGCATCTCGGCATGGGTTTCGCTCGGCGCCACCACCGCATCGGCCATGTCGAGCCCCCCGCGATTGCGCCGCTGCTGCCACAGCCAATCCAGCGGCACCGGCCCGTTCCGCACCGCCGCAAACCACGTCACCACGCAGGAATGGGATACCACCAGCACCGGCACATCCACCCGCAGGCCATAAGCCTGCGAGGGCAGGTTGAGATGCAGCAGGTCCACCCCGTGCTCGTCCACCAGCCCCGCCAGCAGCTCCGGGATCACGTCCAGCGCCGCTTCGCTTTGCGCGGTCCAGTCGAGCGGCACATCCACCCACACCAGGGTGCCCAGCCGCTGCGCTTCCTCGACCTGCGCCACCGAGGGCCTCGGCCCGAACCCGGCGAACACGAAGCTGAAGCCCTGCTCGCGCAAGGCCGACGCCAGGTCCATGCCATAGCGCCACACGCCACCCACGGCGTCCACCGACATCAGCACCCGGCGCGGCTGTGGCTCCGTGCTGTTGCCATTGGCCGCTGCCGGTGCCGCTTCCGGCATTATGCCCGCACCCGCTTTTGCGCCGCAGCCGGCACGGCCAGCGCATATTGCGGCGCCAGCCAGTCGCAAAGATCCACGATGCCGTCGCGCCAGCCCATGCGCGGGCTCCACCCCAGCTCAGCCTCGAGCCGCCCGGTATCGGCAACGAAATACAGCTGGTCCCCGGCCCGCCAGTCGCCATAGCCGATATCGATCTTGCGCCCCACCAGCCGCTCGATCTCGCCCAGCACCATGTTGAGGCTCACCGCATTGCGCGGCCCGCCCCCAAGGTTGAACGCCCGCCCCGACACCTTGCCGATATTGGCCAGCACGCTGCGATACGCCGCCACCGCATCGCTGACATGGAGAATGTCGCGCACCTGCTTGCCATCGCCAAACAAGGTGATCGCCTCGCCCTTGAGCGCCCGTATCAGGAAATGCGCCACCCAGCCCTGGTCCTCGGTGCCGAACTGGCGCGGCCCATAGATGCAGCTCATGCGCAGCACCGCCGTGGGGAGGCCGAAGCTCTTGGCGTAATCGAGCACATACTGGTCGGCCACCCCCTTGGAGCAGCCATAGGGCGTGCAGAAATCGAGCTTGCGATCCTCGCTCACCCCACGGGCGCGCATCAGCTCGTCCACCGGCAGGTAGCGCCCGTCGACCTCGGCCATCGCCATGTCGTCGAGCCCGCCATACACCTTGTTGGTGCTCGAAAACACCACCGGCGCATTGCGCCCCGCCTGCCGCACCGCTTCGAGCACATTGATGGTGCCGCGCGCATTCACCTCGAAATCGTCGAGCGGATCGACCAGGCTCGTCGTCACCGCGGTTTGCGCGGCCAGGTGGAACACCGCCTTGGCCTGGGCAAACACCGGCGCGATGGCTGCCAGATCGCGAATATCGGCGCGCGCCAGCTGCACGCGCTCGCCATGGTTCTGCTTGAGCCAGCCCAGGTTCTTTTCCACCCCCGGCCGGCTCAGATTGTCGAGCACCACCACCTGCTCGCCATCGCGCAGGAAGCTGTCGGCGAGGTTGGAGCCGACAAACCCGCTGCCCCCCACCACCACGATCTTGCCGTCTGCCGGGCCCTTGGCCACCGCGCTTGCCTCGATTGGTCCGTTCCCCGTCACGAAACCAATCCCCGCTCCTCCAGCTGGCGCTTCATCTCGGCGCCCCGATCGATGGCCTGCGCCTGGCGCACCCAGTCGGCCAGCTCGCCCAGCGAATCCTCCAGCCGATACTGCGGCTCAAAGCCCAGCAGCTCGCGCGCCTTGGAGATATCGGCAAAGCAGTTGCGGATATCGCCCGAGCGCGCCTTGCCCATGATATCGGGCGCAATCTGCGGCACGCCCATGGCTTCCGCCAGAAGCGTGGCCACTTCGGTGATCGTATAGGCATTGCCGCTGCCCACATTGATCACATGGCCAGGCGCCTCGGCCCCTTCCAGCGCTAGCCGGAACGCCCGCGCCACGTCGCGCACATGCACGAAGTCGCGTCGCTGCTGCCCATCCTCGAAGATCATCGGCGGCTGGCCATTGGTCAGGCGCGAAGCGAAATTGGCCAGAACCCCGGTATAGGGATTGGACAGGGCCTGCCCGGGGCCGAACACGTTGAACAAGCGCAGCGCCACGGCATCCACGCCATAGGCTTCGCCGAAAATCAGCACCTGCCGCTCCTGCGCGAACTTGGTCAGCGCATAGATGGACGCCAGGTCCACCGGCTTCTGCTCGTCGGTGGGCGCGGGGGTCAGTTCCTCCCCATTGGGCCCGGTCGGGTTCCAGCTGCCCGATTTGACATTGGCGGCCCGGCGCCGGATGCTTTCGAACCGCTGCCCGTCGGGGCCGAGATAAACCCCCTCGCCATAAACGCTCATCGAGGAGGCCACCACGATCCGCTTGATCGGGCGGTTGATCATGGCTTCCAGCAGCACCGCGGTGCCCAGGTCGTTGCCGCCCACATAGCGGGCGATCTCATACATGGATTGCCCAACGCCTACTTCGGCCGCGAGGTGCAGTACGCTGTCGATGCCTTCAAGCGCCGCGTTCACCACATCCTTGTCGCGCACATCGCCCCGGATCACTTCCACGCCGGCCGGCGTCGGCGCCGCCGCATCGCCATGCACCTGGTCGATCAGGGCATCGAGGACCCGTACCTGGTAATTGTTGGCCAAAAGTTCCTGCGCCACATACCGGCCGATAAAGCCGCAACCACCAGTGATAAGAACGTGAGTCATGTGCACCTGACGCTTGAAGATCCGCCGCGAGGGGGCAGAAAGGATAGAACCACCGCCAGTTTCCCTGCATCACAGCAACCCGGCAAGCCTGACGGGCTGTTTTTGCCGCATAATTTGTGCAAAGAAAACAACGGAGCGGCAGAACCGCCTAAGCTTCATGTACTTAGATGATGCTTGCAGGTCAAGCACACCCTCCCCGACCGGCCCCCAATTAACCCATGTTGCTTGGAACCTGCTTATTGACTTGCCCGCGGAACCGATCAACCCGCCCCGTATTGCAATCAATTGGCGTGTCGCGAGCCGCCAGCGGCCAGGCTGGTTTTGCCATCCACTCCCCTCCCCCCCAAGCGGCTTTGAGGCTCCCCGTCGATCGCCCCGGTGGACCGACCTGAGGCGAGCAGGCGATAAGAGCTATGCCCGGATGGCTCGCAGGGAGGTGCGGGGTGCCCGTCCACGAGGCTGCCGCCCTTGCGATCCAAGCCACCCGACCGCTGGCGTCGGCCTCGCTGAACCCCCGGCCCGGGAGCCCACGCGACCACCCCTCTCCCTCCATCGCCACGCAAGATCTCCGCAGA
>JAQGKH010000346.1 GCA_028290225.1 Devosia sp.
CTCATGCAAACCATGGGCAAAGATGGTGTCCATGGTGGTGTCCTCGACCATGGCGCAAAGCTGCTCTGCCGCCTCGTGACACACAAGGCGCTGCCCGTAGATTTCGGCGAGCGTGTCGAGGGTCGCAGACATGGACCGGGCACAATAGATCAGCGAACGTGGCATTTCGGGGCGCAGGATCAGGTAGTCGGCAATGTTGTGGGCCTTGAAGCGATCACGATAGAAGTGCCGGTAAGAGCGGTGGGCGGACGCCGCGCGCAGGATCAGGGTCCATTGCTGGATGTCGAGTTCGCCACCGACCAGAGTGGCGCGGGGCAGCAGCACGTAATATTTCATGTCGAGGATGCGGGCGGTGTTGTCGGCCCGCTCGACAAAGCTGCCGGCCTGAGAAAACGCATAGCCCTCGTTGCGCAAGATGGTGCCCAGCATGGCGCCGCGAAACTCGTGGCTGCGCTGCTTGACCCATTGCAGCAGACCCAGCAGCTTGGCGCCGCGTACATCGAGCGGCTTGATCTGGGCAAATTCGAGCCATGCTCCATTGAGGCTCTGCCACATGTCGCTGGTAATGGCCGTGCGCACCGAGCGGGCATTGGTGCGGGCGGTCAGCAGACATGAATGAACCGAGGACGGATTGTCGGGATCGAACATCATGAAATGGGCGACACTATCGACATCGGCCTGGCTGTACTTGGCGGCGAAGGCTTCGTCCACTTCGGCCGCCTGCATCATGGAAACCAGATGCTCGCTGGCGCCCCCTTCGCGCCGCGAAGTCAGGCTCATGCGGTAGCCCACCTCCAGCAGGCGCGCGATGTTTTCCGCCCGTTCCACATAGCGACTCATCCAGAACAGGTTCTGCGCGGTACGTCCCAGCATGCTCATGGCCGACCTGCCTCGGATAAACAGGGGAATTCAGCGAGCCAGCGAAATTGGATCATGATCAATCTTCCAGCACCCACGTGTCCTTGGTGCCGCCGCCCTGACTGGAATTAACAACCAGCGAACCTTCCTTGAGCGCCACGCGCGTCAGACCACCAGGGGTAATCCGAACCTTGTCCCCGACGAGGACATAGGGGCGCAGGTCCACATGTCGCGGCGCTACGCCGCTGTTCACATAGGTGGGGCAGGTGGACAGGGCCAGGGTCGGCTGGACGATGTAGTTGTCCGGTCGGGCCACGATCCTGGCCTTGAACTCGGCCTGCTGCATCTTGGTCGAGGTGGGGCCCACCAACATGCCGTAGCCGCCCGAGCCATGCACTTCCTTGACCACGAGCTCGCCGATATTTTCCAGCACCCATTCGCGCTCGTCCCGATCGGTGCAGTTGTAGGTGGGGACATTGTTGAGCAGCGACTTCTCGCCGAGATAAAACTCTATGATATCAGGCACATATTTGTAAACGGCCTTGTCGTCGGCAATGCCGGTGCCCGGGGCATTGACCAGCGTCACATTGCCGGCGCGATAAGCGTTGAACAGGCCTGGAACACCCAGCATGGAATCGGGCCGGAAGGTCAGGGGATCGATGTATTCGTCGTCGATGCGGCGATAAATGACATCCACCCGTTCTGGCCCGGTGGTGGTGCGCATGTAGACCTTGCCGCCATCCACGAACAGGTCGGGTCCTTCGCAAAGCTGGGCGCCCATCTGGTCGGCGAGAAAAGAGTGCTCGAAATAGGCCGAGTTATAGATCCCGGGCGTCAGCACCACGATATTGGGTGAGCTACCAGCACCATCGGGCGCCACGCTTTCCAGCGTTCGGCGCAGGTTTTCGGGATAAGTCTCGACGGGCGCGACCTTGGAGCGATGGAACAGATCCGGCGCCAGCTGCATCATGGCTTCCCGATCTTCGAGCATGTAGCTGACGCCCGAAGGGGTGCGCAGATTGTCCTCGAGCACATAGAACTCGTCCGGTCCGACCCGCACGATATCGACGCCGATGATGTGGGCATAAACGCCCTTGGCAGGATCGAGGCCCATCATCTCGGGGCAGAAAGCCTCGTTCTGCAGGATCAGGTGCTCGGGAACCCGGCCCGCCTTGATGATCTCCTGGCGATGGTAGATATCATACAAAAAGGCGTTAAGTGCCCGTACGCGCTGCTCGATTCCCTTGCTGAGGCGGCGCCATTCGGTAGCGGAGATGATGCGGGGGATCACATCGAATGGAATGAGCTTTTCTGTACCTTCTTCAGAGCCATAGACGGCGAAGGTGATGCCGAGCTTGCGGAAGATCGCTTCGGCGTCCGATTGCATCAGCGTCAGTGCCTGCTCAGGCTGCTCGGCCAGCCACTCGGCCAGGACACGATAGGGTTCGCGGACCGAGCCATCCGCATTGTGCATTTCGTCAAACGGCGCTGTGTCGGCCATCATGCTCCGGGTGGTAAAGGGGTTGGTCCCATCCTCTTCACATTGCTACATATTTGTGACGCGCCGTCCAGCGGGCGCAAGGGCCCATTTTTGGCCAATCGGGTCGACTTGCCGGGAACCTTTGGCTATCTGTGACCTAGGTTGAAGCTGAGGGGGCAACTAGATGAGTATCGACATCCTGCAAACGGGGAAGCTGCTGGCCAGCTGCGAGGCGGCGCTGGCTGAGCGGTTCACCGTGCACAAGCTGCATGAAAGCCAGGATCCTGAACGCTTCCTGAACGAGATTGGCCCGCGCATTCGCGCCCATGCCGGCAGCAATGTGAACGGCGAACTGATCGGCAAGTTACCCAATCTCGAAATCATCGCCGGCTTTGGCGTCGGGGTCGACAATATCGATCTGGAAGCGGCCAAGGCTGCGGGCGTGCGCGTCACCAATACGCCCGACGTGCTCAATGATGCTGTCGCCGAATTGACCATCGGCCTCATGATCGCGTTGTCGCGTCGTATCCCCCAGGCCGATCAGTTCGTGCGGGCCGGCAAGTGGCCGGGCGGGAACCTGGGCTTTTTTACTGAACTTACGGGCAAGACCGTGGGCATCCTGGGGCTGGGGCGGATCGGCAAGGAAATTGCGACGCGGGCCCAGGCGATGAAGATGCGGGTGGTTTATCATGGCCGCAAGCGGCAGGAAAAAGAGCCCTATGTGTTCTATCCCGACCTTGGCGACATGGCGCGCGACAGCGATTGGCTGGTGATCATCGCGCCGGGCGGCAAGGGAACCGACCGGATCGTATCGCGTCAAGTGCTCGAGGCGCTCGGGCCGAAGGGCATGCTGGTCAACATGGCGCGCGGCACGCTCGTCGATGAGCCGGCCATGATCGAGCTGCTGGCCAATGGCGGGCTGGGAGGCGCGGCGCTCGACGTGTTCGAAAATGAGCCCCAGGTGGCCGAGGTGCTGTTCGGGCTCGAGAACGTGGTATTGTCGCCGCACCAGGGCAGCGCCACGCACCAGACCCGCGCCGCGATGGGCGCGATGCTGGTGGCCAATCTCGATGCGCATTTCGCTGGCGAACCGCTGCCCAGCGCGGTGGTTTGAGCGGCTGGGGTTAGTTCGGCGGCAGCGGCGCTGGCGCGACATCGCGCTCGTCCTGCCGCCGGATCAGCATGGCCACGGCGGGGATGGCAAAGCTGAGCAGCAGCAAGCGGATCACATGGTGCGCGGCGATAAAGGCGGCATCAAAACCAAGAGCGATCCCCAGCGCCCCCATGCCTTCCAGTGCGCCGGGTGCGAGGCCAAGCCAGACCTGGCCAAAGGGCATGTCGACGAGCCGGCTGACGCCAAAGGCTACGGCGGTGACGATGCCGATGGTCATGGCCGTGGCGATCAGGCCGCCTGCCGAGGCGCGCTTGAATTCGCTGCGGGTGATTCCGGCAAAGCGCGCCCCGATCAGGGCTCCGGTCAGAACGAA
>JAQGKH010000356.1 GCA_028290225.1 Devosia sp.
ATCACCCCGGGCTTCCAGTTCCGCTGCGTCGATGTGCTGATGACCAATTTCCACCTGCCCAAATCGACCCTCTTCATGCTGGTCAGCGCCTTTTGCGGGCTCGACACCATGCAGGCCGCTTATGCGCACGCCATCGCCGGCGGCTACCGCTTCTATTCCTACGGGGACTCCTCGCTGCTGCTGCGCGCGCCATGAACCTGCGCCAGCAACCCCTTTGCTCGGCACGCTTTACCCACTACAACCCGGCCCCATGAAACAGGTCACCTTCACCCTTGCCGCCACCGACGGCGCCGCCCGCCGCGGCCGCATCGACACGCCCCGCGGCGCCATCGAAACCCCCGCCTTCATGCCCGTGGGCACCGTAGGCACGGTCAAGGCCATGTATCCCGATCAGGTCCGGGAAACCGGCGCCGATATCCTCCTGGGCAACACTTATCACCTGATGCTGCGCCCCGGCGCCGAACGGGTGGCGGCACTGGGCGGGTTGCACCAGTTCATGGATTGGCAGCGCCCCATTCTCACCGATAGCGGTGGCTTCCAGGTCATGTCGCTGGCGCAGCTGCGCAAGCTCACCGAGCGCGGGGTCACCTTCAAGTCCCATATCGATGGCTCGGCCCATGAGCTGACCCCCGAACGCTCCATAGAAATCCAGACGCTTCTGGACAGCGACATCATCATGCAGCTCGACGAGTGCATTGCGCTCCCCGCCGAGCACAAGGAGATGGAACGCGCCATGGAGCTGTCGCTCCGCTGGGCCGACCGCTCCAAATCAGCCTTCAACAACCAGGCCAACCGCGCGCTTTTCGGCATCGTCCAGGGCGGCGATTCCCCCGAACTGCGCTCCCGCTCCGCCGCCGGCCTCAAGAGCATCGGCTTTGACGGCTATGCCGTGGGCGGCCTCGCCGTGGGCGAGCCGCAGGAAACCATGTTCCGCGTGCTCGACGAAATCACCCCCGAACTCCCTACGGACCGTCCCCGCTATCTCATGGGCGTGGGCAAGCCCGACGATATCCTCGGCGGCATCGGGCGCGGCATCGACATGTTCGATTGCGTCCATCCCACCCGGGCCGGCCGGCACGGCCATGTTTATACCCGCTTTGGCGTCATCAATCTGAAGAACGCCCGGCATAAGGATGACCCGCGTCCCATCGACGAGCAGTCCCCCAATCTCAACTGCCGCCGCTGGAGCCGCGCCTATCTTCACCATCTGGTGCGGACCGAGGAGATTTTGGGCGCCATGATCCTTTCCCAGATCAACCTGGCCTATTATCAAGAGCTCGTGGGTGGAGCGCGCACCGCAATCGAAGCCAGTCGCTTCACCGGTTTTGCCGCCGAAACCCGCGCCGGCTGGGCCGCGGGTGATCTGCCGGTTATCTGACGTTCAGAAAGGGTTCATCTACATGGCGAAAACAGGGCGCAAGGCCAGCTTCTCCGACCTCGGCAAGCACCGCAAGCGGCTCGAAAGCCTGCCGATGCGCCTGCAGTTCGCCGAGGATCCCAACCGTTTCCAGCGCTTCTCCGCCCGCGCCGGCGACCTCCTGCTCGACTATTCCAAGAACCGCATCGACGAAGCGGCGATGGCCGCACTGTTCGATCTGGCCCGCGCCGCTGGCCTCGAAGAGCGCCGCACCCAGATGTGCGAAGGCGAGCATATCAACTCGACCGAGAACCGTGCGGTCATGCACATGGCCCTGCGTTATCAAGGGGATAGGCCCGTTCCGGTTGACGGCAAGGACGTAATGCCCGATGTGCGCGCCGTGCTCGCCGTCATCGGCACTTACAGCGACGCCATCCGTTCGGGCCAGATCCGCAGCCATACCGGCGAGCAGTTCACCGACATCGTCAATATCGGCATCGGCGGATCCGACCTCGGCCCGGCCATGGTCACGCTAGCCCTTGAGCCCTATACCCGCCCTGACTTGCGCGTCCACTACGTGTCCAATGTCGATGGCGCCCACATCCACGACACGCTCAAGCGCCTCAACCCGGGGACAACTCTTTTTATCGTTGCCTCCAAGACCTTTACCACCGACGAGACCATGACCAATGCCGGCTCCGCCCGCAAATGGCTGGCCGAGTCGCTGGGCGAAGAGGCCGTCCCGAACCACTTCGCCGCCGTTTCCACCAACATCCCCGCCTGCGCCGCCTTCGGCATTCGCGAGGATCGCATCTTTGGCTTCTGGGACTGGGTCGGCGGGCGCTATTCGGTCTGGTCGGCCATCGGCCTGCCCATCGCCCTTGCCGTTGGCTACGACAATTTCTCCGCGTTTCTGCGCGGCGCCGATGCCATGGATCAGCATTTCCTGTCCGCCCCGCTGGAGCAGAACCTTCCTGTTATCATGGGCTTGCTGGGCGTTTGGTACCGCAATGTCTGGGGCTTCTCGACCCATGCCGTATTGCCCTACGACCAGCGCCTGTCGCGCTTCCCCGCTTATCTGCAGCAGCAGGACATGGAGTCCAACGGCAAGTCCGTGACCCTCAATGGCAAGCCGGTCGGCTGGTCCACCGGCCCCATCGTTTGGGGCGAACCCGGCACCAATGGCCAGCACGCCTTTTACCAGCTGATCCATCAGGGCACCGACGTGATCCCTGCCGATTTCCTGGTTGCCGCACGGCCGCACGAATCGATGCCGCCCCACCACGCCAAGCTCGTCGCCAATGTTCTGGCGCAGTCCGAAGCGCTGATGCTGGGCAAGACCGAAGAGGAGGTCGTTGCCGAGCTCAAGGCGCAAGGCCTCGACAAGAAAGCGATTAAAGCCTTGGCGCCGCACAAGGTTTTTCCCGGCAACCGGCCATCCAACACCCTGTTTTACCCGCAGTTGACGCCCGCAATGCTGGGCTCGCTGGTGGCGCTTTACGAGCACAAGGTGTTCACCCAGGGCGTGATCTGGAACGTCAACTCCTATGACCAGTGGGGCGTCGAGCTCGGCAAGCAGCTCGCCAAGGCGCTGCTGCCCAAGGTCGAGGGTACGTCTGGCGCTGACGACCACGACAGCTCCACGCGCGGGCTGCTTTCCTTCTATCATGCCAACAGGACGCGCGCATGACGGTCAGCACTGAAGAGCAACTGCTGGCGCTCAAGGAAATCGGCCGCATCTGCGCCATAACCCGCGATGCGATGAGTTCGGCCATGCGGCCCGGCATGACCACCGCTGAATTAGATGAGATCGGTCGGGCACTACTGACCGAGCACGGCGCCCGCTCCGCGCCCGAGCTGACCTATGATTTTCCGGGCGCCACCTGCATTTCGGTCAACGAGGAAATCGCGCACGGCATCCCCGGTGATCGGGTGCTCCGCGAGGGCGATCTCGTCAACATCGACGTTTCGGCCGAAAAGAACGGGGTCTTTGCCGACACCGGCGCGTCCTTTGTGCTGGGCAAGGGCGACACCCGGCTCGATGCCCTCTGCCGCGACGGCAAAAAGGCGATGTGGGCCGGCATCCGCACCGTCAAGCCGGGGGCAGGGTTCAACGAGATCGGCAATGCCATCGGCAAATTCGCCAAGAAAGGCGGCTATACGCTGATCCGCAATCTCGCCAGCCACGGCGTGGGCGATAGCCTGCATGATGAGCCCGGCGAGATCGCTACCTGGCCCGACCGTTCCGAACGTCGCCGCATCACCAATGGCCTGGTGTTTACCATCGAGCCGTTTCTCTCGTTCGGCGGCCGCATGGCGCAGCAGAAATCCGCCGACGACGAGTGGACCCTGGTGAGCAGCCCCGCAGCGCCCTGCGTGCAATATGAACACACGGTGGTGGCCACGCCCCGCGGCGCTTTGGTGGTAACCTTGGCCGCCTGATCTTTACAGGGCGACAAGGATAATGGGAGCCGCGAGCAGCGCGGCAATGGCGATCAGGAAACGCAGATTGCCGAGCGCGCGCAACGACGCCACGCTCAGGATAGTAGATAGGGCGGCAAAGGCGGCAAGGGCGATCGCCATTGGAACCAGACCGGCTGTGGCGATGGATCCCCCGACATTGAGTTGTTCATAGGCGCTCTGCCCGCCCCAGCAACCGATCAGCGCAACAACGAGCACCGTCATCGCCTTGGCAGCGATCAGCAGCGCCATGTCGATGGTCTGGCTGGCGAAAACCAGGGCAATACCGCTGGCACTCACATGGGCGGCAATCAAGGTGATGAACAATCGCGGATCGCCCAGCAGCGGCACCATCGCCGGGGGCGAAGCCAGCGGCAAATCTCCTATGACCGGCAGATCTGCCCCATACCGGCGCAGCAGCACGATGACATAAAGGGTCGCCAGTGTACCAACGGCGAAAATTAACGCCGTTGCCACCCAGACTTTGACCAGTTCGATGCTGTCCTGTGACAATGAGAAGCTCGGCTGTGGGAGAAAGAGCTGATCGGCCTGCCAATCAACGCGCCCACAGCTCTACCACCCGAATCTCACCGTGAGGTAAAGCCGGGCCAGTCCGGCGCTGCGGCTACTGACCGCCTGGATTGGACGGGCCGTCCGAAACACCCGCCTCGATATTTTCCTGGTCGGTATTACCATCGCCGCCACTTGGCGTCTGGTTGACACTGGTGAACACCAGCGTGGCTACCGCGATAATTACCACAACAACAATGATCGCCCCGATCACACGCCTGTTCATGCCCTTACCCCTTTGCTTGACGGCAGGACAACGGTTGAGCGGCACCCGTGGTTTCCTGCCACTCAAATCAATGCCGGGCAGGCCGGGTCAGCCTTCCAGCAATCCTGGGGGCAGGGTTCCAATCCGCACCAGCACCCGAGGCTCGTCATAGGTATCGGTTTCGATATCGACTTCTTGCGAAAACGCGATCACCCCGGCGCGTGAGGGGGCGAGGCGTTCGGCTGTGAGCAAGGCCTTTTCTTCGGTCTTGACCTGCTGAACCGGCTCGGCGACCAGCTTCTTGCCCACCTGCTTGAAGGCCTGCACCAAATACATCGTCGTCACGGCGCGCCTCCTCTGATCACTTCAAAGCGTCTGCGGCTGTCTGGACCTGACCCGCTCGGCTACCAACCGGGAGCTTAGTCCATAAACCGATCATGGGGGATAAGAAGATGGTATGCCGGGAGGGGGTCGAACCCTCGACCATTCGATTAAAAGTCGAATGCTCTACCACTGAGCTACCGGCACAAACCAAATCTGCACGCCTGCGGCGTTGCGGCGGAACATAGCCAGTGCCTGTCCGCTGTCAACCGCAATCAGAGCGGCGTCCCGGCATACGGCGCCGCAGAACAGGCAATTGCAATCTTCTGCAGGCGCTCACAAAGCGACCTTGCCTCGCCCATTCCGGTGATCGGACCCGCGACAATGTGCGCCCCTGCATCCTTGGATTGAAGGGACAGCAGCGGCGTCAGGCCCACCAGCAAAGGCGCTACCTTGGTTTGCAATTCGCGCCAGGTGGCCATTGCCTGCGCCGTCTCAACGCTGCCGCCAACGGCCACTCCAAACGCCCCTTCGCTCGCCGTTGCTGCCGGGGTTTCCGCAAGAGGCTCGGGCAGCGGCTGGCTTGCCGAGGAAGGTTGTGGAGCAAGGGGAGACTGCCAAACTCGCATATATCCTCCATCGGCCTGCTGGAATTCTCCCGCAGGCTCGCCGGCCGACGCGGTTAGTGCCTCCCGGTCGATTTGAGCGCCAGCCGGCAATGCTTCGAGCAAGTTCGGCACGCTGACCTCGAGGGACCGAACCCGCTGGTCCGTCTGGCTGTTGGCCCGCTCCTGAAGGGTAAAGCGCGTCAGCAATGTGCCGTTTTCACGCCGCAACCGCACGGTTTCGGCGCTAAGCTGGGCAACCTCGGCGCGCAACTGCTCCAGGCTGGCG
This sequence comes from Devosia sp., assembly GCA_028290225.1. GTDB lineage: Bacteria > Pseudomonadota > Alphaproteobacteria > Rhizobiales > Devosiaceae > Devosia. Next base: position 5,808 of record JAQGKH010000356.1, read on the forward strand.
CCACCGATTCGGGTCTTGTGCAGACTGCTGAGCATCGTGGGGGGGAGCAGGGCGGATAGATTGGCGCTGAGCACGGCAATGGCGCCACACACCAGGGCAATCATGCCCCAGCGCGTCACATCCGATTGCCGAAAATGCCCGGAAGGGTTAGCCACGTCAGCCCTCTTGGCGCGCAGCGAATCGCGCGCCTCATGGAGCTTACCACTGCGGCGCTGTTATCGGTTCGCCAACCCTTGCCTGCCATAATTTCGTGCCAAGGCGTGTTCGCAACAGCGCGGTCCGGAGAAGACGATCATGACTGAACTGCTTTCGATCATCCTTGCGGCAGGCGAGGGGAGCCGAATGCGTTCCGCCACGCCGAAGGTCCTGCATCCGGTCGGCGGCATGCCGATCATAGGCCATGTGGTGCGGGCCGCCCGCGAGGCCGGCTCGGGACAGATCGCCCTGGTCACAGGTCCCAGGCATGCCGTTATTCGCGACACAGTTTCGCGCATCGA
>JAQGKH010000016.1 GCA_028290225.1 Devosia sp.
TGACCATCATGGTTTCTGCGAGACGCTGCGCTGTGGGCAAGCCCCCGCTCACCTCCTGCGCCAACTGCAGATCCGCCACATGGTTGAGCGTTCCGCCCCACACCAGTCCGATGACGCCGATTGCCACGACGCAAAAGCCGAGCGCCAGCGCCGCGCGGCCTCGCTGCCGGGCATCAAGCAGCATGAACACCAGAAAAGCCAGTCCGACAAGGCCGTAGCTCGCCTTGGTATAAAGCATGAAGAGCACAAGCCCGGCCGCGCAACTGGCGTCCAGCAGCCCTTGGTGCCGGCCTTCGATGCGCGGGCGCAGGTACAACACCAGCAGCAGCCCGAGGGCCGACCAGCCCAGCCGGTTGTAGAACATGGCAAAGGACAGGTCCGAGATCGCTTCGCCCGGATTGACCGGCACCGCGGCGACCACCAGCAGGAACACGGCCGTGGCCATGCCGATCAGGGGCTGCATCCGGCTGGCGATCAGCGGCGCCCCAAGGCAGGCCAGCAGCAGCACCGCCAACGCCATGCCCACCGGCATTGCCGCGCCCATGCTGCCCGTCAGCGCCAGCCCCGCTGCGGGTAGGTAACAAGCCAGCGGCCCCAGCGAAGTATGGAAATCCACATTGGGCACTTGTCCCAACAGGATCCGGTGCGCGCCATCGAGAAAGATATACAGGTCATTGACGTATTTATTGGTGGCGGTCTGGCCCGGCAGGGCGAGCATGGCCGCGAACAGCAGCCCAACAGCAAGAACGGCCAGGCCCAGCTTGCGGGCTGCGGAAAGCGATTGATGACGCGGCATCGTCTCGGCCGCTGCGGGCGCGAGCGTCATGAGGGCTCCCCTTGCCCGGGTGCCCGCACAAAGATGCGCCATAAGTCGGTTTGCCCTGCCAGCACGAAGTTCTGGGTGATGAAGGGACCATAAAGCCCCTCCAGCTGCCCCACATTGATCCCGATTGTGGGCACCATCACCACCCCGACATCGGCAAACAATTGCTCCGGTGGCACGAAAACCGCCTTGTTGATATTGCGACCCCAATGCATCCACGACAGATCGCCACTGGGGGGCTGGATGTTGAGGCCAGCCGAAAACGGGTTGGCGAAGTCCAGCACCAGCACGCGCTCAGGCACCACGCCGAACTGGGCCAGCGCCTCGGCTCCCGGCGCAAAGGTGCCGATATATTTTTCCGTAAAGCCATTGTCGCCGGGGGACCACAACCGCCCGAAGCGGACCTGATCCAGACCCGCCAGGCCCAGGGGCTGCCCCCAACCGGAAACCGCCATGGAAAAGTGCGACACCACTGCAATAGTGTGGTTGCCAAGGCCCGGCAGCACCATCAGCACAAACAACAAGGGCGCGCCGGCGTCCACAGCCCAGCGGCCAGCTACTCCAGCCTGTTCGCGGCGGCGGAGCAGGGTTTCACCCGCCACGGCCGCGCCGGCAAACAAGGTGATGATGCCCCAGCCATGCGCATTCTGCATCAGGATCAGCAAGCCCGCCACCGAGCAGAAGAGGTAGAACAGCCCATCGCGCCAGCTGCGGGTTCGCGCCAGGGCCATGCCCGCAAATACCCCAAATACGAGGAAGTCGGGAAGATTGCGCAAAACCGCATACACATAGCCAGCCGGGTCGCGCTGGCCGCTGACCTTGGCGGTTTCCAGAAGGTCCTGCACATAAAGCCAGGTGCCGTGCCAGAACAGCTCCACGACGAGCATCGCAACGGCAATCAACGCCAGGGATAATGCGGCCCAGCGCCATTGCTGCTTGTCCAGCAGCATGAACACCACAAAGGCAATGGCAACGGGGGCATAGGTGATCTTGAGATAGATCAGCACCAGCACGAGGATCGCCGCCACCGCGGCGTCGAGCCACAAGCCAAGGCGCGAGGCCTGCACCGGGCGCAGATACATCACCGCAAGCAGCGCCAGCGCCACCCAGCCAATGCGATTGTAATACATCGCGAAGGTGACCGAGGACAGCGAGTCACCCAAATTTATGGGCGCGGCGAGCACCAGCACAAGGAAGGCCCCCAGCGCCAGTGCCAGCACCGGCCGCAAGCGTCCCACCAGCACATGCACCATGATCGGGATGAACAGGACAATCAGCAGCCCCATGCCGACTGGCAGGGCCCCGCCCAGCTCTCCGGAGATCCACAGCCCCGCCGCCGGAATGTAATAAGCCAGCAGCCCCAGAGCAGTGTGGAAATCCCGGTTGGGCACCTGCCCCCAGGCGATGCGATGCGCGCCATCCAGGAACAACAGCAGATCGTTCACATAGGCCGACGTCACCGTACGCGCCGGCAACGCCAGCAGCAGCGCGCACACCAGCGACAAGCCCGCTATGCTGAATGCGGTGTTCCGGGCGTTCATCGCGACACAGGCGAAGCGGTGTCCGTCGCGCTGTCGAGGGCACCACGATCCGCACCATTACGGCGCAGGATCCGCCAATTGGGCGTTTGCGCGACCAACGCATAATTTTCGTCGATATAGGGCAGGTAAAGCTGCCCGAGCGGCCCCGAGCCACCGGCACTGGTGCGCTCCATCACCAGCTCACTTCCGCCAAAAAGCTCGGCGGGTGCGGGGTGGTGGGCGTCGTTCAAGGTGACGCTCCAGCGCAGATCGAGCTTGTCGCCCGTCGGGGGCGGCAGGTCGAGGGCGAGCGCGAAGGGATTGGGCGTATTGAGCACCTGAAGGGCGGTTGGCGGCTCGGGCAGGCCCTGCAACGCGCTCAATCCATCAGTGATCGTCCCAAGATACCAGGTGCTGCCGCCGAAATCTCCGTTGGTCCACAGATTGGCCAGGCGAACCCCTTCGAGGCGTGGGATTGCCAGCTGCTGCCCGCCATTCACCACGGCAGTGCCGGCATGCAGCAGCAGGGCGAGGGAGCAATGCACGATGGTTGGCAGCAGCAGGGCGGCAAAATAAAGCTTCACCCCCGCCGGATTGACCACAGCGCCCTCCGGGCGCCGCCCCGAAGCCGCCATGCGGCGCAACAGGTGCTCGGCTGCGACGGCCGCGGCTGCGTGCAGCGCCAGGATGCCCCATCGCTGGTCATTCTGGTTGATCAGCCAATATCCGGCAACAGCGCAAAACAGGAAGAACAGCATGTCGCGCAGGCTGAATTGGCGCCACAGCAGCAAACCCGCGAGCAGGCCAAGGAGCAGATAGTCGGCAAAATTGCCCAGCCAGTGATCGATCATGCCGGCGGGCGAGCCCCGCAACCAGCCGCCGGTGTCCAACGCCATGAGCACATCACCGGCATAGCTGGCCGAACCACGCCACACGAGCTCGATCAGCCCCGCAATGCTCAGGCTCGCCAGCAACGCGCCCAAGGCCCAGCGCCACCGCCCGGTTAGGAGCATCAGCAGCAAAAAAGCCGCGCCCACCAGGCCATAGGTAGCGCGGGTATAAACCATCACCAGCAGCAGGATCGTCGCGCAGGCAATGTCGAGCCCCGTGCTCCGCTGGCTGCGCCTGGCCGGCTCGACATACATCACCAGCAGCAGCGCCAGGCACACCCAGCCGATGCGGTTATA
>JAQGKH010000030.1 GCA_028290225.1 Devosia sp.
GATATCGAAATGGGCAAGGCTGCCGGTGCCTGGGCCATTGGGGTTAGCTGGGGTTATCACGAGCCCGATGAGTTGCTGGCAGCGGGAGCCGACAGTCTCATCGACACGTTTGACCAGCTCGACGGCGCGATTGAACAGCTTACGGACCAGATGCATGCGCGACCAGCTTGAAGATATCCAGAAGCATTTGGACGACGGCTATGGCCGCGCCCAGGAGCTCGACAAGGTGGAACTGCCCGTCCGCTTCTACAAGGAGGTGGGCGTCGCTCCGGTCGAGAACGGTTTCGTTGTCACCCTCGATGGTCGTGCCACCAGGACACCGGGCCGCAAGCTGCCCATCGTCGTGCCTGTTGCCGGCATTGCCACGACCATGGCGCAGGAATGGGCGGCTCAGGGCGAACGCATCGATGCGACAACCATGCCCACAGTCCGGCTGATCAATGCGGCCATCGAAAGTGGCGAGGAAACCGTGCCGGCGCTCCGCGCCGAGATCCTGAAATTCGCCGCTGGGGATCTGATGCTTTATCGCGCCGAATCGCCCATGGAACTGGTGGCCGAGCAGGAAGCCGTGTGGGATACCGCGCTGGTCGCGCTGGCGCGACATTTCGGCATTCGCTTCCAGCCGACGATTGGCATTGTGCACCAGGAACAGCCCGCAATTACTCTCGCCAGGCTGGGCGAGTCCCTGGAGAACGAAAACCTTCTGGTGCTGACGGCGCTGGTGTCGATCACTGGACTGACCGGTTCGGGCCTGCTGGCGCTGGGTTTGTGGCACAAGCTCTTCACCCCGGACCATGTCTGGATCGCCGCTCACGTGGACGAGGATTTCCAGATCGGGCAATGGGGCGAGGACGAGGAAGCGGCCTATCGTCGAGCCCGCCGCCGCATCGAGTTCGATGCCGCAGCGCGCGTGCTGGATCAGCTACGCCCCTGACTCGATACGGCTCGCCAGCCATTCCGCCACCTCAGGCGCAATTTCGCGCAACGGGTCGAGCACGAAGGCCCGCTGGCGCGCGTAGGGATGGGGCAGTACCAGTCTCGGGCTGTCCATGATGAGCCGATCATAGGCGATCATGTCGATATCGATCAGGCGCGGGCCCCAATGCTCCAGCCGTTGCCGCCCCATGACCGCTTCGATGGCCTGAATTGCATCAAGCAAGGCTAGGGGCTCCAACTCCGTAGCGATGGTCAAGGCGAGATTGTGGAAGTCCGGCTGGTCCGTCTTGCCCCAGGGCTTGGTGATAATTGTCGCCGACCGGGCCACCACCGTTATGCCCGGGGTGCCTTCAAGACGTTTTACCGCTTCGTGCAAATTCGTGGCCGCGTCGCCGAGATTGGCACCAAGGCTGAGCCAGGCTTGTGCCATCACCCTTCGCTCCGCTGGCGGTGCAACTCGATGGCCGCTTCACCCCGCACCATGGCGATGGGCGCCTCGGGCTTGCGAACCCGCACCACGATCCACTGCACATCGGCAAACGCCCCAAACACGGCATCCACGATATTTTGCGCCAAGGCCTCGATCAGGTTCACGCGCTTGATTTCAAAAGCGCCCTTCACCACGTCGTAGATATCGGCATAGGAGACCGCCGTGCCGATCTCGTCGGTGAGCGCGGGGGCGGAAAGGTCCAGTCCGCACTCCAGATCGACGAAAAAGCGCTGGCCCAGCGACTTTTCTTCGCTCAGCACGCCGTGAAAACCATAAAATCCCAGATCCCGCAGGATAACGCGGTCGCCGCTGAATGGCTGGGTCATCTTGATCTAGCTCGCCTGTGTTGATGGGCCATAAAGGGTGGCTTCCGCGACACTCAGCGCGTCCCGATGCGCTCTCACATCATGCACCCGGAAGATATGCCCACCCTTGCCATACGCCAAGACATTGCTGGCAAGCGTCCCCGCTAGTCGCTCGCTGGCTTCATTTCCCAACACTTTGCCGATCATCGACTTGCGTGAGGTGCCGACAAGAATGGGGAACGCGGTTCCCGTCGATCCCGTGCAGGCGGCGCGGAGGTCGCGCAGGAGCTGATAGTTCTCGGCCAGGGTCTTGCCAAACCCAAACCCGGGATCAAGGATCAACCGCTCGGCGCCCAATCCTGCTGCTTCCGCTCGAGCCAGTGTTCGCTCCCAATAGCGGCGCAACTCCTCGATCAGCGGCTGGCCCCGGTCACGCGTATGGTCCCAGTGCATGGCAATCACCGGCACAGTGTGCAGCGCGGCGATCTCGGCCATTTCCCGCTCGCCCTGCAGTCCATAGACGTCATTGATGATCGTGGCGCCCGCTTGAACGGCTTGATCGGCAACCAGGGCCTTGGAGGTGTCGATGGAAATCGGCACGCCGATGCCCACGGCCTGCAGCGCATCGATCACGGGCATGACTCGGTCGAGTTCTTCTTGCACCCCGATGGGGGGCGCGCCGGGGCGCGTGCTTTCCCCGCCCACATCGATGATATCGGCGCCTTCCGCTACCATGGCCTGGGCGTGGCGGATCGCCGGCTCAATGCCGTTGTGCTGCCCGCCATCGGAAAATGAATCGGGCGTAACATTGAGAATACCCATGATCTTGGCGCTCCGGCCCAGAATCAAAGGTGGGCGGCCGGGCAGGGGAACGAGGTGCGATGTATGCATGGGGCGGAATTCTCAACAGGTGGCGGCAATCTAGCCCCCACCCGGGATAGTCTCAACCGGTATGGTCTAGAACGGCCACACCAGCATCAACATCGGTACCCCGACCAGGATCACCAGCACTGATAGCGGCAAACCCAACCGAGCATAATCGCCGAATCGATACCCCCCTGGCACCATCACAAGCGTATTGCACTGGTGCCCGATGGGCGTCAGGAAATCGCATCCGGCCCCGATTGCCACGGCCAAAAGAAAGGCCTCGGGGGCGTAGCCCAGATCGGTCGCAAAGGTGGCGGCGATAGGCGCCATCACCAGAACGGTGGCGGCATTGTTCAGGAACGGCGTCACTGCCATGGCGGCCACCATGATGAGGGCAAGGGCGCCCCAGCCGGGGAGAATGACCGCCGTCGCCGAAAGCCAGCCGGCGATGATCTCGGTGCCACCAGTCGAGCGCAGCGAATCGCTGACCGGGATCAAGCAGGCGAGCATGATCAGGATCGGCGCATCAATGCGATTGTAGACTTCGCGGAGTGGCAGCGCACGGGTCAGCACCATGCCTGCAGCCGCCGCAAAGAATGCCGGCGCCACCGGCACAAGGCCGAGGGCGGTGGCAGCCATGGCGACCAGCAGAATCGCCAGCGGCACCAATCCATTGCGGAAGCTGCCGATCCGCAGGCCACGTTCCACCAGCGGCAGGCAATCCCATTCGCGCAGCAGCTCGGGCAGCCGGTTGAGATCGCCCTGCAACAGCAGCACGTCACCATTGCGGAACTTGATCTGCCCCAGCCGCTCGGTGATGCGCTCGTTGCGCCGGCTGACCGCCAGCAGGTTGAGGCCGGTTCGGTCGAACAGCGTCAACTCCTGCGCGCTGGCGCCGATCAGGTCGGAACGTTCCCCGACAATCGCCTCGATGGTGCCGGTTTCCTGCGAAGCGTTGGCGATGGCGTCGCGCCGTTTGGAAAAGGACAGGCCGGCCTGGGCCACCATCTTGTCCAGCGCATCGGGTTCGCCTTCAATCAGTAGTGTGTCGCCAGCACGGAGCGCGGTATCGGGGAAGGGCGTGCGGCGATGCCCCGCCGCGTCAAGAACGCGAGTAACCATGGCACGCCCATCCGAAATCGACTGCAACTCGCTGATCTGCAGCCCCACCGCGCCGGTGCCTTCAAGCACATGGGCTTCAGTGGTGTAGTTCTTGATGTCGACGGCGGTTTCCATGCCGCCTTCAGCCGGCCGCCGCTCTGGCAGCAACCGATAGCACAGCACCAGGAACACCACTCCGACCACCGAAAGTGCCGCGCCAACCGGCGTAAAATCGAACATGGTGAAGGGTGTGCCCACCAGATCCTCGCGCACCTTGGACACGATGATATTGGGTGACGTGCCGATCTGCGTCATCAAGCCGCCGAGCAGAGATCCGAAGGACATCGGCATCAGGAACAATGACGGGGACACTCCGGAGCGTCTTGCCATTTGGAACGCTATTGGCATCATGATCGCAAGGGCGCCGATGTTTTTCACAAAGGCGGAAAGCACCGTCACCACCAGCACCAGCAGCAGCAATTGCGCCCGGGGGGCGGTCAGGCCTGGCGCCATTCGCCGCACCGCGACTTCCATGATCCCCGAGCGCGAAATGGCGGCACTGACGATCAGTGCACTGGCCACGATGATCACGATGTCGTCGGCAAAGCCGCTAAAGGCTTCTTCGGGGGAAACGATCCCGAGCGCCATGGCAGCAAGCAGGGCGCCGACTGCCACGATATCGTATCGCCACCGCCCCCAAACGAAGGCGACCATCATGGCGCCAATTACGAGGAAGGCAAACATTTGCGGTGTGGTCATATTGGCTCCGGATTTCGCCACAGCAACGCTGGAGCGCGGCGTTGTATGCCAAAGCCTTGAAATAAAAGCTTGATGCCTGACGGGGAACCTTTGCAGGGCTGCCGCTAAAGCGAAGCGCGCCTGCCCAGGGCCGATTTCAGAACCAGCGTCAGCACGGCAATCAAGGCCAGCGTGGAGGCGGCGGCGAAGGCGCCGGCCACGTTGAAATCGTTGAACAACAGAGAAATCTGCAGGGGCAGGGTATTGGTCTGGCCGCGAATGGAGCCCGAGACCACCGAGACCGCGCCAAATTCTCCCATCACCCGCGCATTGCAGAGCACCGCGCCATAAAGCAGCGCCCAGCGGATATTGGGCAGCGTTACATACCAGAACATCTGCCAGCCATTGGCGCCCAGCGACAGCGATGCCTCCTCGTCCTCGCCGCCCTGTTGCTGCATGAGGGGAATCAGCTCGCGGGCCACAAAGGGCGCAGTCACGAACAAGCTGACGAGGAAAATGGCGAACACCGTGAACATCAGCTGGATCCCGGCGCCCTGCAGGGCGGGCCCCAGCAGCCCCTGGCCGCCATACAAGAACAGGTAGGTGATGCCCGCCACGATCGGGCTGATGGAAAACGGCAATTCGATCAGCGTAACCAGCAATTGCCGTCCCGGAAAACGAAAGCGGGTCACCAACCATGCTGCACAGACACCAAAGGCCATGTTGATGGGCACAACCACGATGGCGGTCAGGACGGTCAACCAGATGGCATGGAGCGTATTGGGCTCGAGAATATTGCTGAAGTAAACACCCACGCCCTCGCGCAGGGCGGTGGCAAAGATCAGCAGCAAGGGGACAACGAGAATAAGCCCCGACAGTACCACCGCGGCGGCGATCAACAGTCGCTCGGTCAGGCTGCGCACATGATGGGAGGCACCGCTCATCAACGGCTCCGATTGGTGTAGCGCAGTTGCCAGGCCGCGAGCGCGTTGGTGAGGAACAGCGTGGCAAATGCGGTGAGCAGCAGTACGAAAGCCAGCGCCGCAGCGCCTTCATAGTTGTATTCGTCCAGGCGGATGAAGATCAGCAGCGAGACGATTTCGGTCAGCCCTGGAAGGTTGCCGGCAATGAAAACCACGGCGCCGA
>JAQGKH010000049.1 GCA_028290225.1 Devosia sp.
TGCCACCACCTCATGCTCGAGCTTCTCGTAGTGCGCCAGCGCCCGGATAAAGCCGAGCACAATGGTCTCGTCCCCCGCCACTGCAGGTCGAATAGTCAGGCTCATGGCTGGCCCGAGCTGCGCTGCAAAATGAGAATTTCGAGTGCCATGGCGGCAGTCACAGCACAAAGAACCGCAAGCCGCCGCATGATGCATCTCCACAGAACCGGATCGGGCCGAACGGCCGCGCGCGTCACCCTAGCCGCTGAGCGGCCGAGGCGGAAGGCCGCCGCCGCGCTACACGGCCACCGCCGCCTTGATATGCGGATGGGGATCATAGCCGCTGACGGTGATGTCCTCGAAACGGAAATCCTCGATCCGGGTCACCGCCGGGTTGAGCGCCAGCTGCGGCAGTGGCCGGGGCTCGCGCGTCAACTGCAGCCGCGCTTGCTCGAAATGGTTGGAGTACAGATGCACATCCCCGAAGGTGTGGACGAAATCGCCCACGTCGAGCCCCGTCACCTGCGCCACCATATGGGTCAGCAAGGCATAGGACGCGATGTTGAACGGCACGCCGAGGAACGTATCGGCCGAGCGCTGATAAAGCTGGCAGCTGAGCTTGCCATTGGCGACATAGAACTGGAACAGGCAATGGCATGGCGGCAGCGCCATCTCGTCCACCTCGGCCGGGTTCCAGGCCGAAACGACATGCCGGCGGGAATCGGGCTTGCTGCGGATCGACTGGATCACTGCGCCCAGTTGGTCGATCTTGCGCCCGTCCGGCGTCGGCCAGCTGCGCCATTGCGAGCCATAAACCGGGCCCAGATCGCCATTCTCGTCGGCCCACTCGTCCCAGATCTTGACCCCGTGTTCCTGCAGCCAGCGCACATTGGTGTCGCCGCGAATGAACCACAGCAGCTCATAGACGATGGATTTGAGATGCAGCTTCTTGGTGGTCACCAGCGGAAACCCGTCCGCCAGGTTGAAGCGCATCTGGTAGCCGAACAGCGAGCGCGTGCCCGTGCCGGTCCGGTCGCCCTTGTCGACACCATGTTCGAGAATATCGGAAAGGAGCTTGAGGTAAGGCTGCATGGCGCGCGAGCATACAGGCTCTTGCCGCTCCTGGCGCGCCCTGGCCGCGTTTGCCCACAGCTTCCGCGCCTGAACGGCTAGGCCGGAACGGGCACCTGTTCGGTCACCACCTCGAAGCCCGACAGCATGGCTGGCCCGAACTGCGTCGACAGTGCCACATCCGTGGCATCGCGCCCGATCCCCATCAGCACGCGCCCGATCCGCGGCGTGTTGTGGCGTGCATCGGCCGTATACCAGTGCCCGCCCAGGTAAACCTCGAACCAGCCCGAGAAGTCCATTGGCGCCGGGTTTGCCGGCACCCCGATATCGCCCAGATAGCCCGTGCAATAGCGCGCGGGAATATTCATGCAGCGGCACAAGGTGAGGGCCAGATGGGCAAAGTCGCGGCAAACCCCCACCTGCCCCGTATAAGCGCCATAGGCGGTGCGGGTGCGGTCTGCCTGCGCATAATCAAAGCGGATATGGTTGTGCACGAAATCCAGGATCGCCTGCACCCGTGGCCAGCCCGGTGCCGTCGTCCCGAACAGTTGCCAGGCAATCGCCGTCAGCTGGTCGGTTTCGCAATAGCGCGAGCCCAGCAGGTACACCAGCGTGTCGTCGGGTAGATCGCCGATCTCGTGCTGGTGGGCCGCATGGGGCACCACATCGGGCAGTCCGCTGTCGTAAATGGTGAATTGGGTGGAGATACTAATCCGCCCCGCCGGCGCGATGATCCGGGTGCAGGCATTGCCGAACCCGTCCAGATATTCCCAGGCATCCACCGCGGGAGAGAACACCAGGGTTTGCTCGCTCAGCAGGTCCGCCCGCCGCGACGGATGCACATGCAGGCACAACAGCATCGGGGTCGGCTGCGGGCAATCGTAACTGAGAGTAAAGCCCGCCTTGATCTGCATGAAACTGCGTGCTCCAGCTGTGTTTGGTTCTACAGTGTCACAAAGCCGGCCTAAACGCCAAGCGCTTGCCCAATTGGGAGCCATGCGCGCGCAAGAGGGGTTTGCATCGGCGGCCGGGCGACCTATATATGTCCTGCTCGCAAGAGCTATGGCGATAAACTGCCATCGTAATAAACCTTTCGGACCCGGGGGCAGTACCCGGCGCCTCCACCATCTCCCCTCCTTGCGAGGGCAGCCAATGGGGGCGAAACAGGATCGACGAGGGCGTAAAGGGTGTGTTTTCGCTCGGTGAGGTACCACCGTTATCGGTCCAAAACTTATAGTTGCAAATGACAACCATAAGGCTCCAGTCGCTCTCGCTGCGTAAGCAGTGCTAGCATTGGGAAATTAAGTCCTCCAGCCCTAGCCGGCTGACAGGCGGGGTCCGCAGGCACCTGGCAACAGAAGCCTGCACCTTCTCTTCTCCTTTCGGTTATCGCACGCCTTTATCCTTGAATTCTCGGGGAACGTGAGGCTGATATGGGCCGTTCTGAATCGTCTCCCAGCCGGAAAAAACCATCATGGCCGAAGATCACCTGCGCTACGACATTCTCGCTCAAGAAGCGCTGCGCGGGGTCGTGCGCAAAGTTCTGAGCGAAGTGGCCAAGACCGGCCTGCCCGGCGACCATCACTTCTTTATTTCCTTCGTCACCCGCGCCCCCGGCGTGCGCCTGAGCGAAAAGCTGCTTGGGCAATACGACAAGGAAATGACCATCGTCATCCAGAACCAGTATTGGGACCTCAAGGTCACCGAAACCGGCTTCGAGGTTGGCCTGAGCTTTGATGGCCAGCCCGAAATCCTGGTCGTTCCGTTCTCGGCGGTGAAAGGCTTTTTCGATCCTTCCGTGCAGTTCGGACTCAATTTCGATCCGGCCACTGCCGCCCCCGCTGCAGCCACGACGGCCGAGCCGCAGGCGGCCCCCGCGGGCGGGCAGCCGGCCCCCGATGGTGAAGCATCGGGCGAAAAGGTCATCAGCCTCGACGCCTTCCGCAAAAAGCCCTGATCGGGGCCTTGCACAAGCGCTCGCTGTCCATTGCCGGTCACCGCACCAGCATCGCCCTTGAACCCGAATTCTGGACGGTCCTCGACACCATGGCGGCCCAGAAGGGGCAAAGCCTTGCCGCCCTGGTCAAGACGGTGGACGAAACCCGCCAAACCACCAACCTGTCCTCGGCCCTGCGCCTCGCCGTATTGGCCTGGCTGCAAGGGCAGATCCCGCCTTCCGCTTAGTTCGGCCCTGGCGCAGGCCCGAAGCCCTGGCCCGGCAGCGGCGGGTTGGGGGTAAATTGCAGGTTCAGCGGCCCTTGCGGTGCTGCGGGTTGCTCGATCGTTTCGGCCGCCTCCGCTTCTTGCTCGAGGCGCAAGCGTTCCGCTTCCTCGGCTTCCAGCCGGGCGGCTTCCGCTTCCTCCGCCAACCGCGCCGCTTCCTCGGCCGCCCGTTGCTGGCGTTGCTGCTCGATCAAGCGGTTGCGCTCCTGCGCGGCGGCCCGCTGGCGCTCCGCATCCTCGACCCGCAAGGCTTCCAGCCGATCTACCTCGATCTCATTGGCCCGCACCTGGATCGCCGCGACCATCGGCTCGAGGTCAAACCGCACTTCGGGCGCCAGCACCGTGCCGGCGATGGTGGCGAAGATCTGGCTGGTGTCGTCGCGCACCAGTCCTTGGGGATCGGCAAAGCCCTTTGGCGTCAAGGCAAACCGCCCCTGCAGCGCTAGCATGCGCAAATCCAGCTCCACGCTGCCCCCCAGCCGCGCCGCGGGATTCTCCGCCAGGAGATTGCCCAACCGAGCGACTCCACCCGCGATGGTGAACGCCCCCGTCACGCTGGCCGCCGCAAACGGCCCTTCGCCCAAGGCCACACCCATCAGGGTGGTCAATGTTTCGGGCGGTGTTTCAAGCACATCCCCCAATCCTGCAACGGTGCGGAACACATCCGGATCGAGCCCCGCCGCCGTAAAATCGGCGAGGGTAAAATTGCCTTCCCCGGCCAGGGATTCCACCACTGCCATGAGGCTCGCCCCGGTGCCCTCGAACTGCACGCCGCCATCGACCCGCCCGCCCAGCCCGGCCGCAACGCCCGCAGGCGCCACCGCGGCCAGGTCAGCACCAGCCACGGTCAGCCTGCCGCTCACTGTTTTCTCGCTCAAGGTTCCAGCGCAACACACGGCGCCATCCAGCGTCACGACCCCGCCGCCGGCCCGCGCGGTAAAGCCATCCAACCGCAACCGGCTTTCGTCCCAGGCCAGCGACCAGCTGGCATCGCTCAAGCGTGGCGCGCCCCCAGCGGTCACTGAGCCGGCCGTCACCTGCACGGCGCCACGCGTACCCCGCCTGTCCACACCCACGCTGATCGGTCCTTCGGGCCATGATCCCTCGGCACCCACCAGCGCCGCCGGTCCGAACACCGCCGCCGCCAGCCCCTCGATGCTGGCGGTTTGGAGCGCAACCTGCCCATCGATGCTGGCCACGTCCCCGGTGCGCGTTCGCGTCAAGGTTCCGGAGAACTCGGCCTCGCCGGCCCGCCCATTGATGGCGTTGAGGGCCAGCAGCCGATCGCCTTCGAAGCGCAACTCGGCTCCACCCGCAAGACCGGGCAGGCTCACGCCATCCGCGCCGGCCGCCTGCGCCAATCCGCTCGCATCGTCCAATGCCAGATCGATCCGGCCAGTGCCCACCAGCGCTCCCGCCGCGTCCACCTGGAGCCGGCCGTCAAAGCCGATCCGCTCCTCGCCCTGGCTCGCATTGAGGGCGGCGGCAAACCCGTTCTGCGCATCCCCGTCAAGGCTCACCACCACCAGCGCCGGCCCGGTGCCGCCGAACACCGCCGCGCCCCCCAGCCCCAGTTGCCGCGTCAGCCCGGCCACATCGCGGCTTTCCAGGTTGGCCTGCAGCCGCAACGGCGCCGACAGCGCCTGGTTGAAACCGCCCGTAAATTCGGCCCGCCCATCCAGCGCCGCGACGCCCAGCGTGCCCCCGAGCGTCAGCGTCTGTGCCGCGCCATTCTCCGCGGCGGCCAGCTCAAAGCGTAGATCCGCCGGAGCGGACCCCGCCGCCCATTGCCGCCACTGCTGCGGCACGCCCAGCAGCTCATAGATCGCAGCCAGTCCCGGCGCATCCCCCTGGGCAATCCGCACCTGGCCCGAACCGCTGATCCCCGGCTCGGCCAGCGTGCCGGACAGCCGCAACGCCCCCTCAAGGCCAACCCCGCCCAGCGCCTCGGCGCTCAGGCGCTCCAGCTGCACTTGCCCGCGCGACCATTGCCCTTCCGCCCGCAAGCCGCGTCCGTCCTGCCCCAACACCTCTGCAGTGCGCGCACTCACCGCAAAGCTGCCCTCGGGAAAACTGACGCCGAACTGCGGTTCATTGCCGATCGAAGGCAGCAGAGCGCCGACAATGGCGCTCCCCATGGCGTCCAGCTCACCCAGCTGCGCGACCACATCGAGCCGCGGCTCCTGGCCAAACCCGATCCGCATTTCCAGCGCATGCGTGCCGCCTGCCAGCACCAACCGTCCCCCGGTGATCCCCAGCGCATCGGGGCCCAGGATGATCTTGCCGGCCAGGGACCCGGGCTGGTTGAACAGGGGATTGTTCTCCCCGGGCTTGCGCCACAGCTGCCCCAGCGCATCAAGCCGTTCGCTGCTCACCGTCACTTCGCCATTGAATCGCGGCCGCTCCAGCTCGCCGGTCAGCGCGCCGGTGGCCCGCACTTCGGTTTCCCCCGGCAATCGCGCGATCAGCTGCTCGATCTGCCAGCTTTTTCCATCGGTGCTGGCATCCAGGCGCACATTGCGCAGGGCAAAGCCGCGCAACCCCACTTCCGCCAGATCCACCCCGATCTGCCCGGCCATGGGCGGCACGGGAGGCGCCGGCAACTCGCCCAGCAGCCGCACCAGTTCATAGGGCAGATCGGCCGGATCTTCCGCCGCATCGCGCGGCGGCAGGGCGAACACCCCGCCCGAAATCACCGCATCAAAGCTGCGCTGCGCGCCCAGCTGGATGCTGGCGGCTCCGGTCAACCGGGTTCCGGTGCGCGTTTCGTCGGGCTGTAAGGTATAGCCGGACAACACGATCCGGTCCGCCGACCCGCTCACCGTGCTTTCAAACACCAGGTCGCCCCGGATGGCTTCGGCATCCGCGGCGGGGGGCGGGGTTTGCCGATACACCAGCTTGCCATCGAACTTGGGGGCCATGCCGCCCAGCAACAACCCATCCAGACTGACCGAAGACGTGCGGTCCACCGGCTCAAGGAAAAAGCTCACCCGGCTGCCGCCATCGCTTTCGGGCGCTGCCGCGTTGAACCGCACCCCATAGCGCGCCCCTTGGTAATCGGCGGAGCCCTGGAACTGGAACGGGCCTGAAAAACTCGCCAGCCGCAGCTCGCCATCCAGGTCATCGGCAACGAAATTCTGGCCGGCGCGCCGGTCCGCCAGGCGAATCGTTGCGTCAACGATGCTGGCCTGCTGCAGCGCCACGGCCGCCCGGTCCCCCGAAACATCGACGCCGCTGCCGAACAGCCCGCTTTCGTCCACGGTAAAGTCGATCACCGGCTCGCGCAGCACCAGCCGCGTCACATTGTAGTTGTCGCGCAGGAAATCCATCAGCGAGAACTCGGCCACCACCGACCCCACCGTGGCCGCCGGCTCCTCGGGCGAGC
This sequence comes from Devosia sp., assembly GCA_028290225.1. GTDB lineage: Bacteria > Pseudomonadota > Alphaproteobacteria > Rhizobiales > Devosiaceae > Devosia. Next base: position 6,659 of record JAQGKH010000049.1, read on the forward strand.
CCACCAGAACATCGGAAAACTGCAGCCTTGGCTGCGGCAACAGGCTGAACGCAATATCCCCGCGCACCGTCACCGGCGTGCCAAGCACGCTGGTCGCCAGTTCCTCCATCCGCCCGCGATAATCGCTCCAGCGAATGAAGTGGGGTGCAATAAAGGCGCCGGCGAGCACGATGATCGCCAGGGTGCCAAAGATGATATAGATGCGGTTCAGCACGGCGTGTGTTCACCCGGTGTTCGCAGCGGAGTTTAGGCAAGCCCGCGCCTTGCGCAACCCCGCCCATTCCCCAATACACGCCGCTTCGCGCTGTTGGCGAGACCCGGCCGCCTTCCCTGTCCAACAGCGGCCTTGTCGCCCCGCTGACGCCCCGCATGGCATTAGTGCCTCACCGACCGCCATGACGGATCGGTGACCCCCTCCCATTCTATACACTGGGCGCCGCGGCTCCTATATTGCGGCGAGAACAAATCAAGATTCGTCAATCCTCGCGCCGCGCCGCACGATGGCGCCCGGCGATGGAAAGAAAGCTCAATGCCCGCTGACGCTCACGACTTTGACCGGCCCGTTGCCGGGCCGATCACCAGCCAGTTCCAGCGCAGGCAGGTGCCTGACTACCTGCAGGGCCTCAATGAAGAACAGCGCGAGGCCGTCGAGACGATCGATGGTCCCCTGCTCGTGCTGGCCGGCGCCGGCACCGGCAAGACCCGCGTGCTGACCACCCGCATCGCCCATATCATCAACACCAACCTTGCCTGGCCGTCCCAGATCCTGTCGGTGACCTTTACCAACAAGGCTGCCCGGGAAATGAAGGAGCGCATCGAAAAGCTGGTTCCACGGCTCGAGGCCATGCCATGGATGGGCACGTTCCACTCCATCGGGGCGCGCATTCTGCGGGCTCATGCCGGGCTGGTGGGCCTGACCAGCTCGTTCACCATCCTCGATACCGACGACCAGATCCGGCTGATCAAGCAATTGCTGGAAGCCGACAATATCGACGAGAAGCGTTGGCCCGCCAAGCTCTTCGCCTCCATGATGGATGGCTGGAAAAACAAGGGCCTGCTGCCCAGGGATGTTTCGCCCGCCGATAGCGGCACCTATGCCAATGGCCGCGGCGCCAAGCTTTATGCGGACTATCAGGCTCGGCTGAAATCGCTCAACGCCGCTGATTTCGGCGATCTGCTGCTCGAATGCATCCGCCTGTTCAAGGAACATCCGGATGTGCTGGCCGAATACCATCGCAAGTTCAAATACATGCTGGTGGACGAGTATCAGGACAGCAATGTCGCGCAATATCTGTGGCTGCGGCTGCTGGCGCAGGGAAAGGCGGCGAGCGAGGCCAATATCTGCGTCGTTGGCGACGATGATCAATCCATCTATGGCTGGCGCGGCGCCGAGGTCGACAACATCCTGCGCTTCGAAAAGGACTTTCCCGGCGCCAAGGTGATCAAGCTCGAGCGCAATTATCGCTCCACCGCCAATATCCTCAAGGCCGCCTCCAACATCATCGC
>JAQGKH010000069.1 GCA_028290225.1 Devosia sp.
AGCCACGCTTACGAAAATTTTCACCTGTTGATGCCACTCTATGTGTGCCGGAAGTGGCAAGGTCAGCCGCAGGCTCGGGAGCACGCCGCCCTTAAATGGGTGCGGCCCCAGGCGCTGCGCGACTATCCCATGCCCCCGGCTGACGAGCCATTGATCGCGGCGCTCTGCGATCTGCTCTAAGCAGGAGGCGAGGCGTTGATGCTGCTGCGAACAACAACCCGGTTCCTGGCCGATGAGGATGGCGCGACCGCCATTGAATACGGCCTGATTGCCACCCTGATGGCCGTGGCGCTGATCGCCGCCTTTGTGGCGCTAGGCGACAATGTCACCGGCTTGTTCGGCTCGGGCGTGGGCAGCGCTTCCAGCGCCATGGGCAACGCCATCAGCGCCAGCCGCTAAGCCCCCTACTGCAGCGTCACGACCTTGTATTTCTCGCCCGGCCGCACCGGATCGCCCGGGAACAGGTCATTGATGATGTAGAACAGCTCCGTGCCGCGGTTCAGCCCGGCCATCTGCCGCGCCAGCGATTCGCTGGTGTCGCCCGCCTTGGCCGCAACGATGCGCACCACCACCCGCCGGATCTGCGCCAGATCCGCCGCTTCGGTGCGCCGGAAGCTCTTGAGCGTGGCTTCGGCCCCGGCGGCAAAGCGGGCGCTGTCGGACTTGGCGGCGAAGATGAACCGGTACACCTGCCCGTCGAGCCGCATCACCGAAACGCGGAAGAACCACTGATCGGTTTGTGCCAGGCCCGAGGCCATTTCGATGCCGTTGAAATTCTGCGTAGCCACGGTTTCGCCCTTGAGCCCGGCGATCCAGCCCGATTTCAGGTAATCGGCAAGCGGCATGTTGGCGCTGACTTCGGCGCTGTCGAAGCGCACGGCCTCACCGTCCCCGGCAACGCCCACCACCGCGCTTTGCGAGTTCTGCAGCGTATAACCTTCGGGCACCGTGAAGGTGAACTTGCTGGCCGGATGCACGAAGCGCGCGCCGATGATCGAGCCTTGGGCCGGGCTGTCCCCGAAGGTCAGGCCGGTGATGCTGGCCAGATATTCATCGCGCCCCACCTCGCCCAGGCCGGCCTGGCCGAACATGGTGGTGGCGGTGTCCAGCGCCTTCTGGATGCGGGCGGGGGTGGAGGGATGGGAGGACAGGAAGCCCTCGCCGGCGTCCTCGCCGGCCGAAAAGCTGGCGAACCGGCTCATCACCCCGAGGAACCGTGCGGCGGCCTTGGGATCATAGCCCGCCTTGCCGGCGAACTTGATGCCTTCGCGATCCGCTTCCAGCTCCTGGCTCTGCCCGAAGGCCGCCATGGATTCGCGCGAGCGGTTCGATAATTGATCCGTGGAGCTGTCGCCGCCGAACACCCCGGTGATCACCCGGTCCACAATGGCCGTGGTCCGCGTGCGGTCAGTGCGCGCGCGCGCATGGCGCAGCGTCACATGGGCGATTTCGTGGGCGAGCACGGCCGCCAGTTCGCTGGTGTCGGATGCCAGCGCGAGAATGCCGCGGGTCACATAGATATAGCCGCCCGGCAGGGCAAAGGCGTTGACCTCGGCGCTGTCGAGAATGGTGACCTGGAACTGCGCATTGGGCTGGTTGGCGGCCGCCAGCAGGCGCCCCACGATGCGCGCCACCATGATTTCGGCAGGACGATCGGAATACACCCCGCCATAAGCGGCGATGATGCGCGGATGCTCGCGCCGGCCGATCACCACGTCCTCGGGATCGGTGCCTTCGGGCACGACCATGGGGGCGGGATTGTCGCCCGTCTGGGTCACCGCGATATTGGAGCCGCTGATCGTCGTGCAAGCCGAAATCGCCAGCAGCGAGCTCGCAAGCAATGCGAGGCGGAACCCCCGAGCCTTACGCCGATACTCCGTCATTGTGTGGCCAAAACCTCGATCTGCTCGGGATGGGTTACCTCGATGCGCGGACCATCCCGATCGTCCACCCATCCTCTGACGCGCACCAGGGCGCCTTCCAGCACCAGGGGATCAAAGCCGTCTTGCGCAAACAGCCGCAACGCGGCTGCTTCGATCACGGCGGTGAAGTCTTGCTTCCAGAACCGGCCGAAATTGAGATACACCCGCCCGCCGCTCCGATCGGCCAGCAGCACCCGCCCTTCCACCAGTTCATAGTGGCCGGCGCGCGCCAGCAATTGTTCAGGCCGATCAGCCGCCCGCACGCTGTAATAGGGATCGCTCCAGATGCCAAGCCCGCCAGCCCGGGCCCGGCCTTCAGCGGCCAGCAGCAGATCGAGGCAGGCCCGGTTGTCGGGGAAGGAGTAAACGCGCGCCAGGCCCTGCGCGACCATGGCCTGCTGCGCCCATTGCTCGCCCTGCGGCGTGGTCACGAACACATGCGCCAGTGCCCGGTCGTAGCGGTCCACGTCCTCCCCGCCAAAGCCCAGGCGCACCGACTTGTTGAGAGCAATGGCTTCGAGCGCGCTTTTGGCCTCCGGGGCCAGCGGCCAGGTGGGAAAGCCCTCGCGCCCCAGCGGCAGCTTGGGGGCCTGGGTGCCGATCAGGCGCACCACCACGCCCGAATCAAGCACCAGCGTATCGCCGTCGGTGACCTCCAGCACGGTGCCGCCCGGCGTCATGCGCAAGGCTTCGCAGGCCATCGCCGCAGCCGAAACGCTGGACAACGCGGCCAGCGTGGCAAGGCGAACAAAGCTGGTTCTGAACACGGGCAGGCCTTCGGTAAGGTTTGGTTCACCATACCGGCAAATCCCGCAACAAAAGATTACCGACCCGCCACAACGGCCGTGCAAACCGGTGCGGAACAGCCAAGCCTTCCTCGGTGTTGCATCTCTGCCGCAGCGCCGGCCGGGATGTTGGGAGCAACCGCAAGCGCGCTGCCCCCCGTTCGAGCCGCTGCCCCGCGACCGGGCGCGAGTCCTCGCCAAAATCGCTTTCATCGAGGGCGCGCATTGGCTAGATTGCCGATGTGGTCTCGTAGCTCAGCAGGATAGAGCACAGGATTCCTAATCCTGGGGTCGTGGGTTCGAATCCCGCCGGGATCACCACTTTTGGCATCAAGCTGTGCCGTGCCCTTGTTTGGGCCCGATCCGGGTCGTAGCAGGTCCGGGTCTGGATCGAACGCGCAGCGAGCGGCTTGGCGGCGGGGTCGGCCCGTGGCAGGTATGTCCGATGCAACTGATCCCCGATTTCGACCTGCAACCGCACAACACCTTCGGCCTTGCCGCCCGCGCCCGCTTTGGGGCCGTGATCAATACTGCCGACGATATTCCTGCGCTCTTGGACATCGCCACCCAGATGGGCCTACCCCTGCGCATCCTGGGTCAGGGCAGCAATGTGGTGTTGCGGCCCCAGATCGAGGGCATTGTTGCCCTCATGGCCATCAAGGGCCGCGAGATTCTCGAGCCCACTGCCGACCACACCATCGTGGAAGCGGGCGCCGGGGAAAACTGGCATGATTTCGTCGCCTTCACCGTCGGCACCGGCTTGCCGGGGCTGGAAAATCTCGCGCTGATCCCCGGCACGGTGGGCGCCGCGCCGGTCCAGAATATCGGTGCCTACGGGCTCGAACTGGCTGACCGTTTCGCCTCGCTGGCCGCTTATGACACGCTCGAGCAGCGCTTCGTGGACCTGGGCTCCGAGGATTGCGCCTTTGCCTATCGGCAGAGCCTCTTCAAGCGCCAGCCCAATCGCTATATCGTAGCCAAAGTCCGCTTTGCCCTGCCCAGCAACTGGCAGCCCAATCTGCGTTATGCCGGCTTATCCGAGCTGCCGGCGGGTTCGGATGCTGCCAGCATCATGAA
>JAQGKH010000082.1 GCA_028290225.1 Devosia sp.
GCCGGGGCGGGGGGAATAGGGAAAGACGTGGAGATAGGTGAGGCCCGCTTCCCCCACGATGGCCAGCGTGTTGTCGAACATCGCGTCATCCTCGGTGGGGAAGCCGGCGATGATATCGGCCCCAAACACCATGTCGGGACGGAGCGAGCGAAGTTTTTCAACGATGGCGAGGGCGTCGGCGCGGCTGTGGCGGCGCTTCATGCGCTTCAAGATCATGTCGTCGCCCGACTGGAGCGAGAGATGCAGGTGCGGCATCAGGCGATGCTCGCTCGCCACCACGTCATAAAGCGCTTCATCGGCCTCGATGGAATCGATGGAAGAAATGCGCAGGCGGGGCAGGTCCGGTACGTGGCGCAGAATGGCCTGGGCGAGCTTGCCGAGCGTCGGGGTGCCGGGCAGGTCGGTGCCATAGGAGGTGATGTCCACCCCGGTCAGCACCACTTCCCGGTAGCCATTGGCGACGAGCTTTTTGCATTGATCGACCACGAGGCCCATCGGCACCGAGCGCGAGGGGCCGCGGCCAAAGGGGATGATGCAGAAGGTGCAGCGATGATCGCAGCCGTTCTGGACCTGGACAAAGGCGCGCGCACGCCCGTCCATGCCCTCGATCAGATGGCCCGCGGTTTCGCGCACGCTCATGATGTCGTTGACCTGGACCTTGTCGTTCAAGGGCGTGCCAAAAACCATGGGCGCGTAGCTTCTGGCCTCGAGCTTGTCGGCATTGCCGATCACCAGATCGACCTCGGGCATGTCGCCAAACGAGCGCGCTTCGGTTTGCGCGGCGCAGCCGGTGACGATGATGCGTGCTTGGGGGTTGTCGCGCCGGGCCTTGCGCACGGCCTGCTTGGCCTGGCGGACGGCTTCAGCGGTGACGGCGCAGGTGTTGACGATGACGGCGTTGTCGAGCCCGGCCTTTTGGGCCTCGGTCTTCATCACCTCGGCTTCAAAGGCGTTGAGGCGGCAGCCGAAGGTGAGGGTCTGGATGGACATCAGGCCACGGCCTCGCTGCGCTGCCAGGCGCCGGTCGCGGGATCGAGCGTGCCCGACCATTCGGTTTGGGCCGGGCCGGTCAGCACCACGTGATCGTCGGCGCGCCATTCGATGAGGAGATCGCCGCCCGGCAGGGTGACGGTGGCCTTGCGGCCGGTGCGGCGGGTGCGGGCGCCGTTGACCAGGGCGGCGCAGGCGGCGGTGCCGCAGGCTTCGGTCAGGCCCGCGCCGCGCTCCCAGGTGCGCAGCACGATGCGGTCGGGCGCCAGAACCTGGGCGATGGAGATGTTGGCGCGGTCGGGGAAGATGGGGTGGTTTTCGAGCATGGGGCCGAAGCGATCGAGTGCAAAGCCCCACACATCGGTGTGCACCCAGAAGGTGGCGTGGGGATTGCCCATGGAGGCAACGGAGGGGGAATGGAGCACCGGCGCGTCGATGGGGCCGATCTGCAGCTCGATCTTGCGGGTATCGGCGAATTCCTCGGCCAGCGGGATCTCGTACCAGGCGAGCTTGGGCGTGCCCATATCGACGGTGATGGAGCCATCCGCGTGTTCGTCGCCGGTGAGGAGGCCGGCGGCGGTTTCAAACACGAAGCTGCTGGCGCCGGTGGCGGCCGCCAGCACCTGCACGACGCAGCGCATGCCGTTGCCGCAGGCCTGGGCGCGCGAGCCGTCGGAATTGATGATGTCGATCAGGGCTGCCGTGCCGGGAATGCGCGGATCATGGAGCGCCATGATCTGGTCAAAGCGCGTGCCGGGAGTAGCGTTGATGGCGATGGCGGCGGCAGGCGTGATCTTGCCGGCGCGGCCGCGCAGATCGGCCACGATGATCTGGTTGCCCAGCCCGTTCATTTTCCAAAACGGCACGCCGTCCAATGGTCTGCCTCTTGCACCTGCTCTGGGGCGCTATATGGCCCATAAGGCCGGCAAATGCCAGTGCTGCCTAGGCCGACTTGATCCGCGCCTGCCGCTCGCGCCAGCGCCCGCGCTGCTGGCGCAGCCATTCATAAAGCTGCCGGTAGCGCACCGCGACGACGAAGCCGGCCGATGGCCGCGGGGTTGCGCAAACCACCAGGTCGGCGGTTTGCTTGCGCCCTTCCCACAGCCGGCCCATGAAGGTGTTGTCGAGGGCGCAGGAATCGATGAGCGCGATGTCCCCTGCCAGCAGGGTTTCGGTCAGCTTGTCCACCAGCAAGGTGCCCGGCGAGAATTTTGCCCAGGCCCCGTCATGGGCGATCTTCCAGGTATAGGCCGTCGGGCCGCAATACAGCAGCACCTGGGCGGCGATGGGCTTGCCATCCACCTGGAGCAGCGCCACCGAGGCGTCGCCCTTGGCCGCCATGTCGCCTACCATCTGGCGGGCAAAGCGGATATCGGCCTCATTGCTGGCCAGGGCGGTGCCGCGCTCGCCCTTCCAGCTGGCAGCTTCCAGGGCAAAGAAGATGTCGAGACCGGCCAGAGCGGAAGGGCGGTCGCGATTGTTGATCACCTCGGCGGCGCCGGTGGCGCATAGCCGGTTCCAGTCCTGGCGCAGCTTCTTGCGGGTCGATCCACCCTTCTTGACCCCGAAATCCCTGGTGACGATGGGCCGGCTCAAGGTGCGCACTGCAATCTGCGGCATGCGCGCGAGGCCGGCAAAGGCGGGGCCCTCGATGTCGAAGTCCTTGAGCCAAAGCGCCTGGGGCAAACCCGGATCGGCCGCGATTGCCGCCAGAAACGAGGCCATCACGGCGTTGCCGTATCCGGGCGCGATAACCGGAGTGGAAAGAAACGCGAAGTCATAGGGCAGCGCTTCGAGCTGCGGCGGCAGGAAGGGCTGGGGCCGCTTGATGCGCAGCCCCCACAGCCCCACCAGCCGCTTATCGGCCCAGGCGCACAGGGTCACGATCCGCCCGCTGCCGGTTGCGACGGCCGCCGCCAATGCCACGGGGTCCATGAAAACATTGCCGCCCGGACGGACCAGCTCATTCCACAAGGCCGGATCGGGGGCCGTGTTGCCAATGGTGGTGACCACAGCAACTGTGCTGCCGGCCAACGGAGAAAGGGTGTCCATGCCCCCGCTCAGGCCCCGGGTCGCGAGGCGCGGGCGCAGCGGGTCGCCAGGCTGGGTTCACCGGCAGGCCTCCTGCCCGATGCAGTGATGGTGTGGGCCACATCCGCCATTGTCATGCGCCTTGCTGGAGGTGTTGTTCTTGCTAAGGGAGCCTAGCGCTCAAACCAAAGGATTGTCTTAATCGGGCAGGTGAAAGCCGCTTGACCGGGATTTGCGCCAGCAGGGGTCGGGCTGCCGGTGCATGGGATGGCGCGGCGCTTACCCCCAAGCCTTTTTGCGGTGCCAAGCTGCGCAAAACCCTTTGCCATCGCGGCTGCCCCGGCTAAGGGGGGTGCCATGGCAGGACGGCGCAAATCGGCGGGTTGGGGGCGGATGCTGCGCCTTGTGGGCGTGGCGCTGGCGGCCTGCATTGCGGTGCCGCTGGTGCTGACGCCGGTTTATCTGGTGGTGAACCCGGTTTCGGTGCCCATGCTGGAGCGCTATCTCACCGGGCGGCCGGTGGTGCGTGAATGGCGACCGATCGGCGAGATCTCCGACCGGCTCAAGGCTTCAGTGGTGTTGTCGGAAGACGGGCAGTTCTGCAGCCATTGGGGCGTGGATGTGAGCGCGCTGCGCGCCGAAATCGAGAATTTCCTTGCCGGCAAGGACGCGCGCGGCGCTTCCACCATCACCATGCAGGTGGCGCGGAACCTGTTTTTGTGGAACGACCCCGATCCGGTGCGCAAGGCGCTCGAGGTGCCGCTCGCCATTTATCTTGACCTCGTGCTGCCCAAGCGGCGGATCATGGAAATTTACCTCAATATTGCCGAATGGGGCCCCGAAGGGCAGTTCGGGGTGGCCGCGGGGGCGCAACGTGCCTTCGGGATCGTGCCGCAAAACCTGGATTGGCGCACCGCGACGCTGCTGGTGACGGCATTGCCCAACCCCATGCTGCGCCAGCCGGGGCGGCCATCCCGGGGCATGGTGCGCATTGCCGGGATCGTGCAGGAGCGGGTGCAGGAGTTCGGGGAGCGGGCGGCCTGCGTAGGCGAAGGCGGCAAGCTGTCGCTGTGAGCGTGAATGGGCCCCTGCGGTGTTGCGAAAGAGACTAGGCAAGCCCGCGGACTTGCTTTATAGAGGCCGCCAATCCCGCAGAGAGCAACATGTCTCTGGGCCGCTTCTGGCGGCGCAACGATATCGAATATTGGAGTTTTTGCCATGGCAGTGCCAAAACGAAAGACCTCGCCGATGAAGCGTGGCTTCCGC
>JAQGKH010000097.1 GCA_028290225.1 Devosia sp.
CGGTTCGTTCTGGCTGGGCGCACCGCCGGCAAAGCTCAGCCGCACCCGTTCCGCTGCCGCCGGGGGCACCCCCAGCTGCGTTTCCAGCACGGCGTGCTCGCCTGCCTTGAGGGTCGGCGTGCTCGCCGCCACGCTCCATTCGTAGATGCCCGCGCCCGTGCCATCAAGCAAGGTCACGACCACCGGCGGCACCGCCACCGGCTTGCCGCGCAGCCCGATCAGCTTGGCCGAAACCAGCAGCACTTCCTTGCCGTCCCGCAGGGTGCGCAGCGTTTCCACATCGGCAAAATCGAGCCCGACCACATTCACCGGCAAGCCGACCGCGCTGTAGATCCCCGCCATGGCGGGATACCGCTCCACGATCGCCACCCGCGCCCAGATCGCCAACACTGCCACCCCCGCCAGTGCCGCTACCCCAAGCACCCGCACCGTGCGGCGCAGGCGTGCCAGCGGCAATCGCTTGTTGATGGCGCTTTGCCGCCGGGTGAAGTTGCGCTGCCGCTCCCGGATCACCGCGGGATCCACCGCGCCCACTACCGCGGGTCTGGGCTTGCCCGGCCCTTCGCCGTTCGCCTCGCGCGCTTCGGCTTCCATAGCCTCGTCGAGGCCGTCTTCGGTCAGGGGGTCGATGATGACCGGCTCGGGCTCGAGCACCGGCTTTTGCCGCCAGGCCTGCTGGCAATGGGCACATTGTACCTTGCGGCCAGTCGCCCCGATGGCCTCATAGGTCACCTGGTACTTGGTTTGGCAATGGGGACAGGTGATGATCATGCGGCCGTCAATCAGCGGGCACCGACGCCCGCCACCAGCCTAGAAGAATGGGGTTAAGAACCCTGAAACCCTCGCGCGATTGCCGGGACGTTCACATTTCAGCCGCTTTCGTCGCGGCAAAAGCCCTCCTCCTCTGCCGCATCCTGGGCCCAGCCCTGTTATGGTGCGCCAACAGCTGATTCGCGCCCTGCGCCAGCAGCATCCATCAATGGTGGGAGCCTGCCGACTTGATCGAGTTTTCCGATGTAGGACTGCGCTACGGCAATGGTCCGGAAATCCTCAAGGACCTCACCTTTTCCATCGAGCCCGGCTCGTTCCATTTCCTGACCGGCCCCTCGGGCGCCGGCAAGACCTCGCTGCTGCGTTTGCTGCTCCTGTCGCTCAAGCCCTCGCGCGGCCGCGTCACCATGTTCGACGAGGATGTGTCCAGCCTCACCCAGGATCGCCTGCTCCAGATGCGCCGCCATATCGGCATCGTGTTCCAGGAATTCCGGCTGCTCGATCACCTGACCACCTTTGAAAATGTCGCCCTGCCCTTGCGCGTTCTGGGGCAGCCCGAAAGCGAATACCGCCCCAACGTCACCGAACTGCTCGAATGGGTGGGCTTGGGCGAGCGCATGGATGCGCCCCCTTCCCTCCTCTCGGGCGGCGAAAAGCAGCGTGCCGCCATTGCCCGCGCCGTGATCGCCCGCCCCAAGGTGCTGCTGGCCGACGAACCCACCGGCAATGTCGACCCCGAGCTCTCGAGCCGCCTGGTCCACCTTTTTGCCGAGCTCAACCGCACCCTCGGCACCACCATCATCCTGGCGACCCATGAATTGCCATTGCTCGACCAGTTCCCCTATCCGCGCATGCTCCTGTCCAAGGGGGAGTTGGTGATCCATGATTGAGCGCTTCCTGGCTTTGATCCCCCGCCGCGTCGGCGGCGCCGCGCCCATCGTGCCTGAACGCAGCGTTGCCGGCCGCACGCTGCTGTTGATGATCACCATCATGAGCTTCTTGTCGGCAGTGACCCTGGGCGGGGTGGTGCTGGTGCAAAAATCGGCGATTGCCTGGTCCTCCGATGTGGGCCGCGAAGTCACCATCCAGATCCGCCCCGTCCAAGGCGAGGTGATGGAAAGCAATCTGCGCACCGCCGTATCCTTGGCCCAGGCTACCCCCGGCGTTTCGGGCGCCCGCGCGCTGACGCTCGAGGAAAGCCAGAAGCTGCTCGAGCCCTGGCTCGGCGCCGGCCTCGATCTGACCGCCATCGAGGTGCCGCGCCTTGTTGTCGTGCAGCTGGCCGATCCGGTGGATGCCGATATCGAAAAGCTCGGCCGCGATCTCGAAGCAGTCAAGGGCGCGAGCCTTGATACCCACGCCGCCTGGCGCCAGCAGCTCAACACCATGGCCGGCACCATCGTGTTTTCCGGGCTGATGATCCTGGCCCTGATCGGCCTTGCCACCATGCTCGCCATCATCTTCGCCACCCGCGGCGCCATGGCAACCAATCGCGAGATCGTCGATGTGCTCCATTATATCGGGGCCTCCAACAAGTTCATTGCCGGGGAATTCCAGGGACGCTTCTTGTCCATCGGCCTGCAAGGCGGGCTGCTCGGCGCCGTTGCCGCGGTGTTGTTCTTCATGCTGATCGGCACGGCTGCGGGCAACATGCTGTCCAACCAGGCCAGTGCCCAGTTCGGCGTCCTGTTCGGGCGCTTCGCCCTGGGGTGGGATGGCATGTTCGGCATCATCCTGGTGGTGCCCGCCATCGCGGCCTTGACCGCGGTGACCTCGCGCCACACTGTCCGGCGCTATTTGAGCCAAACCTCCTGAGACCCGCAACTGCTTCCGTCGGGGAGCGGGCTCGGGCAATGCGGGGCAATGGAGGCCCCTTTCGCATGGTCTTTATTCAGGCGATCCGGTCGATCCTGTTTTACCTGCTGTTTATCGGGCAAACCGTGCTGGTTGCCCTTTCCATCGGTACCATCGCCTTGTTCACGCGCCTGCGGCGTACCCCCGCTAGCTGGGCGATCGCCGTGTACTGGTGCCGCTCCAACCTGGCGATGCTGCGCTGGATTACTGGCGTCAAGACCGAGGTATCGGGAGCCGAGAACATCCCGCCGGGGGGCTGCATCATCGCCGCCAAGCACCAGAGCGATTGGGACGTCTTCGCCATTTTCCCCTATACCGGCCGGCCCGCCTATGTCGTCAAGAAGGAGCTGATGCGCATCCCCTTCTTTGGCTGGGCGGCTCGTTCGCTCGACTGCATCGCCGTGGATCGCAAGCGCGGCGCCGAGGCCATTCCCCTGATGATGGCCGAAGCCCGCGCCGCCGTTGACCGGGGCTGCCGCATCGTGATCTTCCCCGAAGGCACCCGCCGCGCCCCTCTTGATCGGGCGCAATATCGCCAGGGTGTGGTGCGCCTCTACAATGAACTCAATGTGCCGGTGGTCCCCGTCGCCCTCAATTCCGGCCTGTTCTGGGGCCGCAACAGTCCCCTGATCTGGCCCGGCACCGCCCAGGCGCGCTTCCTGCCCCCCATTCAGCCGGGCCTGCCGCCTGCCGAGTTCCTCGAACGACTCAAAAATGCCATCGAGACCGATTCTGATGAACTGATTCTCGCGGCAGTGGACGAGGGAATTGCCCGCCCGATCGACTCCAGGTTGCGCCAGCGCCTTGAAGAGCGAAAAGCGGCAAAACCCCAGATATAGGGCCGTTTTCCAGCCGAAGGCTATATCTGGTGACCCTGCTGCCGGAACGTTGACTTGGCTAAAGTTTTGTTCTAATTTTGTTCTATTCGCAGCTGGGACATCGTCCAAATGGCACCGTCCGCCGACATCAGAGTTTTGGGTACCCGCATTGAGCGCGCCACGCTTTGGCAAGGCCGCTCGGGCCGCGTTTATGAGCTGCAAAGCGAAAGCTTCGAGAAATTCTCGGTGGCCGATGACAATCTTTACCTGGTTGCCAAGGGCGGGCACGCTCTCTGGGTCGGCTCCACCGAGGAACTGGTGAGCGATCCACTCAGCCGTACGCGCTTCCGACTGGCCCTGGATTGTGCCGATCGGGTTTTTCGGGTGCGCAGCCCCGGCGCCGCCAATGAGCGCCTGAGCACACTCTGGGATCTGGAAGGGGCGGCCCCGCTCCTCACGCGTTCGGCCGCCTAAGCCTCGCCCACCCCGTTCTCGCGCGCGAGCAGCGCCGCCAGCGCCATCACCTGCCGGTCCTTGATCCCCAGCTCGGCCAGGTGCCGGGCGGTATTGAGCACGTAATCCACATTGCGTCCCGAAACGCCGGCACTGCGCCGCACCATTTCCAGTTGCCGCTCCAGCGGCAGCCTTCCCGCATATTGCGGGTGCCGCTCATCCACCACGAAAGCCAGCGCCGCAACGGTCCGCCCATCCGCCAATCGCACCGGGCGCATCACATCCCGGTACACGCTGGTGACCTGCTCACGCTCCTGCAGATAGGCCAGCACATCAGCCCACGCGCTGTCGGCAACCTCGAACACCATGCCCCGGCATGATCCGCCCCGCGCCAGGCCGAACACCAGTCCGGGCTGTTCGGGCGTGCCACGATGATGGAAGCTGTAGATCGACAAGGCCCGATGCGCGCCCCCCAGCAATCCCCCTTGCGCCGAAACAAAGGGAAAACCTGGGTTCCAGATCAGCGAGCCATAGCCGAACACCCAATGGGTAGGGGAAGCGTTGTTCATGCCCCCCGCTTGCACCGCCCCAAGCCATCCGTCAACGCTGCCGCACCGCCAAGGCAACAACTTCGCTTGGGCTTGGCGTGCCCCGCCGCTAGAAAGACAGCCATGAGCAAGCGAATCATCATTGTCATCCTGGTCGTGGTCACCCTTGTCGTGGTCTGGACTGCCGCCTGGTTTGTGGTCGCCGGTCAGGTGCGGGGCCAGGTCGCCGCGCTGGCGCAGGCCGATGGCATCACCACCCCGCGCCTCACCTGCGAACACCTCGATGTGACGGGCTTCCCCTTCCGCTTCGATGTGGATTGCAGCCCCGCCCACATCACCAGCGCCGATGTCACGGCCATCGTAGCGGGCCTGCGCGCCAGCGTCCTGGTGTACCGACCAACCCATCTGCTGGCCTCGGCCTTGGGCCCCGTGAGCATCAGCGATGCCTTCACCGGCTCGCGTAATTCCCTCACCTGGTCGGGTCTTGAAGCCAGCCTGCGCCTGGATGACTGGCGCATTTCGCGCTTTTCGGTTTCCGCCCATGATCTGGCCTGGACCGATACGCTGCTGGGCGAAACGCCCATCGCCAATGCCGGCCTGGTGGAATTGCACCTGCTCGACATTCCCGAGCAGCATGATCCCGAGCGCAACCTTGCTGCCCTTGCCGGCTATCTTCGCGCCCAGGGCGTGGTCTATCCCGGCCTCACCCTGACCGACACATCAAGCGAAGCCGAACTCGAACTCACGGGCCTGCCCGA
>JAQGKH010000104.1 GCA_028290225.1 Devosia sp.
ACGGGTGGGGCGGAAATGATGAGGACATCCAGGCCGCCAAGCTGCTCGACTGCCCGGTCAACCAGAGCGACAGGATCAACGAGGTCGGCTTCGGCGGCATCGTCCACCACCACGGCTTCGGCGTCAGCCAACGCGGTAGCGACCGCCGGCCCGACGCCGTGCCGCGCACCCACAAGCAGGACGCGTTGGCCTTCAAGGCCGGCCATTGGTGTGGCCGCTGGACGTGAGATTTGAATGGTCATTGAGCTGCCTGTAGTTTCTGGAGTTTGACGAGCGGCATCTGCGTGTCCTGCAGGATGGCAGGGTCGACAACCACGCGGTCGAGGATCATCTGGCGTAGCGGCCTGATGTCACGCGCATTATTGAGCGTGTTGCCGGCAACTATGCGGCCTGCATCGAGATAGATGGCGGTCCACTTTTCGTCGTTGGGGCTGCCGCGCCAGATCACGCGGTCCCAGCGTTCAGGCGCGCCGATGATCTGGAAGTTGTCATCATACTGGTCAGTCCAGAACCAAGGCAGGTCCCTATAAGGTTCAGGCATCCCGGCGATGTGCTTGCCCACGGCGATCGCCTGGTTCTGCGCATTCTGCCAGCTTTCGAGGCGGATGGTGCGGCCCAGAGCCAGACTGAACTGGCGGCAAACGTCGCCCGCCGCATAGACGGAGGGAGCGGAGGTGCGGCCCTCGGCATCGACGCAGATCCCGTTGTCACAGGTGATGCCCGCGGCTTCAGCCAGCTGGCAATCAGGCGTGCCGCCAATGCCTACGATGACCAGATCCGCAACATAGCTGTCGCCATTGGCAAGCCGGACTTCGGCTGAGCTGTTGCGGTCTTCGATTGACTCAATAGCAGCGTTGAAGCGGAATGCGACCCCGTGCTTCTCATGGCGGTCGACAAGGGCCGCACTGACTTCGGGCGCAACAACGCGCCCCATTGCAACGGGCCCGGCTTCAAGAACGGTGACGACGCAGCCGGAGCGGGCGGCGACAGCGGCTATCTCTAGGCCGATAAAGCCGGCACCAACGCAGACGACACTGTGGCCAGGTTTCAGCCATTGCCGGATGGGCGCCAGATCCCGCATGCTCCGTAGCGTTCGTACGCGCGGGTGATCGGCGCCTGGAACGGTGAGCAGCCGCGGCTGCATGCCGGTGGCCAGGACAAGATTCTCGTAGGCCAGGGTTTCGCCGGTCCCCAGCGTCACGGTCTTGGCGCCCGGGTCGAACGAGGTGACGCGCTGGCCTAGTCGCAGGTCGATGCCCGCTTCGGCGTAATGGGCAAGAGGCCTGATATAGGTGCTCTCGGGTATCGCTTTTCCGGACAACACGTCCTTGGAAAGCGGTGGGCGCTCATAGGGAGGATGATCTTCTTCGCCGATGAGGATGACCGGCCGCTCCGGTTGCAGCTCGCGCACGGTGAGCGCTACCCAGCCACCCGCCTGGCCCGCACCGACGATCACCACTGGATCTTGCTGGGACGCCATGAACCCTCCTACTAACCAAGCGGGGCGGCCGGCGCGAGGCCGGCCGCCCGTTTCGTTTTACCGCGTCGAAGGGCTCGCCGATCTTCTTCTCGCTGGCTTCCAGCGCCGTTTCCTTGAAGGCGCCGTCTTCGGGCAGGATGAACGAAGCGGAGCGAACCTTGTGCGTTGCCGGATCGATCCCGGGAGGAGGGTTGCCTTTTTCCATTCCGCGCGCCGCTTTCTTGAGGCGCATCCGGGCCATGATGATGGCGTTGTCGGTGGAAACGAGGTTTTCCTTGGTGCGGTCGGCGATCGGTCCCATGCTTTCCTGCAGGGAAGAGTCCTGGATGGCGATGCCCTTGATGCCCGAATAGTAGATCTTCTGGCGCTGGGCTTCGCGGTCCATCATGTAGTCGTTGTCCATATTCGCTTCCGGGCGGAATGTGCCCGGTATGAGCACCGAGTGGACGCCATGGCCGCTGTCCATCAGTTCCACTTCCTTATCAGTTAGCGGACGGGTGGGGTGGAACGTCATGGTCCAGGCCATGCAGTTCTCGTCATCCATGGGCACCCAGGCGTGGCCGTTGAGGGCATTTCCCTTGTATGGCGGAATCAGCGTGTACCAGGGCATCATCCACTGAGTGACGCGCCAGTAATGATAGCCGGGCTCGGCCTTGCGGCGAGCGCCAATCATCAGGCCGCCCATCGATTCATGAATGTCGAACGTGGTGTTGGTCGAGCGCGCATATTTGGCGCCATCGGTGCCCTTGTGCAGCGGATCGCGGCTGATGTCGCCCGAATGGAGGAAGGACACGTGGCTCGAATCGATGCCGCCCTCCATGGCCTGCAGGTAATTGCTCTGCTGCCACCGCTTGGACAGGTAGCGATGCTCGGCCGGCACCTGCGCCCACTCATATTCGGGAACGGGCGGCTGATGCTCGGGAGGACCCATATAGGTCCAGATCACCCCCCCGAATTCCATGCACGGATAGGACTTGAGCTTGATCTTCTGACAAAAACCGCTGGAAACCGGCTCGGACGGCACTTCGATGCATTGTCCCTCGGTGTTGTACTTCCAGCCGTGATACGGGCAGCGCAGCCCACCTTCCTCGTTGCGGCCAAACCACAGCGACACGCCACGATGGGCACAGAATTCGTCCATCAGGCCGATCTTGCCGCTGGAATCTTTGAAGGCGATTAGGCGCTCGGAGAGCAGGGACACGCGCACCGGCGGGCAGTCAGGGGCGGGCAGTTCGGTCGCAAGGAGCGCCGGGATCCAGTACCGGCGTAACGTTTCACCCATCGCCGTTCCTGGCCCTGTGCGGGTGAGATATTCGTTGTCCTTTTCCGAGATCATGCTGCTGTCCTCTTTTGAAACGCACCCGAAGTGGTCGGCCAGGCGCTGTAATTCATGGCAGGAGATTGACACCGGTTACATTTGCAGTCCAATATCAATTGTACATGCTGTTATTCGATCGGGGAAATGAGTGGACCTTCGTCAGTTTCGCTATTTCGTTGCAGTTGCTGAAGAATTGCACTTCACCCGTGCTGCAGCACGACTCAACATCGGACAGCCCCCGCTCAGCCTTCAGATCCAGGTGATCGAGCGGGAACTCGGAGTCATGCTTCTCAAGCGAACACGCCGCAATGTAGAACTGACACCGGCCGGCCAGCTTTTTTTGCAGGAAGCACGGCTGGCACTTCTGCAAGCGGAGCGGGCGGTGCAGACCGTCACCCGCGCCGCCAAGGGCGAGATGGGTACGCTGCGCCTGAGCTTCATTACTTCAGTGCCGCTGGTGGAGGTGTTTACCGGAGCTGTTCGAGCCTTCCGCAACGCTTCTCCGGACGTGCATCTCGAACTCAAAAGCCGCTCCTCGGTCTCGATCATCGACGATGTTCTGCTGGGGACTGTGGATGTGGGCTTCACCCGCCCTTCGATCTCCACAGTACTGCCCAGCACGCTGGAAATCCTTCCCGTCTATGAGGACAACCTCATGGCCGTGCTCCCCATCGATCATCCACTTGCAGCCCAGGAAGGGCCGCTCTCAATCTCCGCACTCAAGAACGATAAGTTTGTGCTTCGCCCCCGCGGCAGTGGCACAGGTTTTTATGAGCAGGTCTTTGATATTTGCGCGGAGGCAGGGTTTTCCCCCCAGATCGTGCAGGAGGCGGTGGAAGCCACGACCACTCTGGGACTGGTCGCCGCCGGCGTCGGGATCACCATTGCGCCCGAAGCGCTGCGCACCATCAATGTGCATGGGGTGGTTTGGCGCGAGTTGACCGACGCCAATGTTCTCAGTCGCATCTATCTCATTTACAACCGCAGCAACACCAACCCAATTCGGGAACGGTTCGTCGAGGGCTTCAGGAAGCTCAAGCTAAAATAGCGAAAGCGCCGACGGACCATTCCGGTCGGCACCTGCGGATTGACTCACGCGGCTTCAGATTTGGTTGGGTGCGCCCGGATCGATGAAGACGGTGCCGTTCTCCACTAGCGGAGTCCAGGTCTTGATCGGCACTTCGCACGGCGCCCCTGTGGGCATGCCGGTACGGATATCGAACTTGCCTTGGTGGAACGGGCACTCGACCTGACAGTCCTCAACATAGCCGTCGGAAAGATAGCCGGGGCCATGCGAGCAGAGATCGGCGGTCACAAACACCATTTCGCCGACCTTGAAGACGGCGTAGGCAAAGCCATTGATCTCGGCACGCAGAGGCTGATCTTCATCCAGTTCGTCGAATTCACAGAGCTTGGTAAGTGCAGCGCCGCGCATTGACTGGTTCGTCGTGGCCATCGTCATTGTTGTCGCACCTGGAAAAATGGAAGAGCGCCTCCGCGGCAAACCGCGGAGGCGCAGCGATCATCAGGCAGCCTTTTCCTGGGCTGCTGATGCCCAGTCGAAGGCGAGGAGCTTAGTGAAGTCCTTGACGTTGGGGATAGCGTCAAACCCGACCAGCGCGTTGATGATCCGGTTGGTCACTTCCTGGCCAGCGAAAGGAAGAGCGTTTTGGGTAACCTTCTGGGCGATGTCGGCGTCCGAGAACGGCGCCTTGGGGTGGCCAGGGAAGGGCTTGGCGGCGCCATGCACCACGGTGCCGTCCACCAGCTCGATCTCGACCCGCGAGAGGTAGCCAGCGGCGGCGCGGGCAAGCTTGCCGCCCTTGAGCGTGCCCAGCGCAGGCTCGGCAACGCACTTGACCTGCTCGGCGACAAACTGCTGGCGCTTGCGATCAAGCACGCGCTCGATGTCGAAGCTCTCGATCCCGATATTGCCCTCGAAAATCGCGGCAGCCACGACATATGGCATCGAGTGGTCGGCCGTTTCACGGCTGATCGGGTGGTATGGGTCTTGGCGCATTTCGATGAAGTGCTGGTACGCACCCTCGTCCGAGAACACGCGGACTTCCTTGATCTGGCTGAGATCGGCAACCTGGGAACGGGCCTCGAGCGCCGCACGGATAGCGCTTTGGGCCATCGAGCCGACCGGCCACAGCTTCATGTAGGTCTGGGCAATGCGCGAGAGCGGCTTGTCCGCATGCAGGCGATCGAGAATGACCGCCGCAGAGTCGTGTTCGTTGCGCAACTTGGCGATGAACCCGTTGCTGCCGGTAAACGGACGGACCGGAGCTTCGACACCGGCCTGGGCCAGGAAGCAGGCCTGGAGGGCGTTGCGCACGGCATCTGAGCCGTTGAAGCGCTTCCACAGAGTCAGGTCGCCTTGTTCGTTGAGTTCGCAGCTTTCCACTTCGTCGGTGGCGAAGTGCGGCGTCACGGTCATGCCGAAAGCTTCGCGGGCCTGGTTGACATTGAGCTTGAGAAGGCGTGCGATGGCGGCGCAAGCGCCGATGGCGGTCAGGTTGGTATAGTCCCAGCCACCAGGAGCGGTGGAAAAGGCGTCGAATGCGGCGCCAACGACTTCATAGCCCACGGCGAGAGCCACCAGCACGTCATGGCCAGAAGCATCGGTCCATTCGCCCACGGCGATGACTGCGGCAGTCATGTCGCTCGGGTGACCCGAATTACGCTCTCCAACGTAGAAATCGTTGTAGTCGTAGCAGCGCAGGAGCGAGCCGTTGACAAAGCCAGCGAGGTCCGGATTGGCCCGCATCGAGGTGCCCCAGATGGTCGCGCCATCCGGACGGGTGAAGGGGCCAGCGAACTTGCGGGCAATGTGGGAGGCTTTGTGGTCCAGGGCGCCTAGCGCAACGGCGACGCTGTCGCTGAGGGCGCGCTTGGCGGAACTGATCATCTCAGGGCTGAGATCGCCCGAGACGTTCACTGTAAAGTCCGCAAGGCGCTCAGCCACCTCGTCGCGATAGGAAAACTTGCTAGCCGTGGTCATCTCGTTTCGAACCTCACGATCCCGATTTTGATCTACGGAGCCCACTTTACCTGCTTGGGCGTGGCTGACGGGCTCCAACTAACCTTGAGGTAGCCTGGCCTGACTGCGTGTGTCCAATATTAATGTACCGGTTAGTTATTCGACAAAAGAGATCAGTACCACTGACCTATACATTCGAAGAGGCTATCAAAGCGCGCTCCATTGATATTGGACAGGCACATTACGCCGGCTTAATCGAAAACCGTAGTAAACCCCGGGAGGCTCCTATTCGTCCCACTATCCTCGTGACCAAGCCGCTGGCCAAAAGCTGCCTCAAGGAGCTTGAGCAACTGTTTGACGTTCGCTCCATCGTCAACGCGGCCGACCCTGACGCAATCATGGCCGAGAACGCGGAATCCATCCGGGCGGTTGCCGGAGGCAAGGTGTCCGCGGCCATGATGGCAAAGCTGCCCAAGCTGGAGATCATAGCCAATGAGGGTGTCGGCGTGGATACGACCGACGTGCAAACAGCCAAGCAGCGCGGCATCGCCGTGACCAACACGCCTGACGTTCTAAATATCGCGGTGGCGGAACTTGCCGTGGGCCTTATGCTGGCTCTGGCCCGCACGCTGCCACAGGCCGACCGGTTCGTGCGCGATGGTCAATGGGCCAAGGGCATGTTTCCGCTGCGCAGCCAACTCAATGGCAAGACCGTGGGCATTCTTGGACTGGGACGCATTGGCAAGGAAATCGCCACGCGGCTCACGAGCTTCGGCATGAACATCGTGTATTTCGGCCGCCAGGAGCAGCACGACCAGCCCTACCGCTATTTCGACGATCTCGAGGCAATGGCTCGTGAGAGCGACTGGCTGGTGGTGATCGCTCCAGGCGGGAAGGCGACGGACGGAATCGTTTCGCGCCAGATCATTGAAGCGCTAGGCCCCGAGGGGCGGCTGGTCAATGTCGCCAGGGGCTCGCTGGTTGATCAGGCCGCGCTGATCGAGGCACTTGCCTCAGGCAGGCTTGGCGGCGCAGCGCTGGACGTGTTCGAAGAGGAGCCCGGTGTACCGGCCGAACTTCTGGTGCTCGACAATGTCGTCGTCAGTCCCCACATGGGTAGCCGCACCGAAGAAGCGCGTGAAGCGATGGGGCGCCTCGTCATTGATAATCTCGTGGCGCACTTCGAAGGGCGATCGTTGCCCTCGCGGGTGGCGTAATGGCGCCAGGGGCCCCCGGAGGCAATGGCATGGCTAAAGCCGCATCAGGCATGGCCGCAGCCCGGCATGACATCCTGTGGGCCGGCTATGTGCCGGTTATCTCCCGCACGACATCGGCTTATGCCGGACACACCACCGCGCGGCTTGGGGGCACGGCAAAGCTCGTTCCTGGGCTCCTTGTGCGGCTGATCCGACGTGCCAAGTCGAAGCTGGCAGAAGCGCTGCAAGCAAAGACGCTGCGATGAACATGGGCCAGCGCGTCGCTGCAAACCCAGGCCGTCCGGGATTGTCTTATGGCTGGATGATTGTTGCTATCACCTTTTTGTCCATGGCGCTGGTGCTCGGATCCCGTTTCACCATGGGCATGTTCCTGCCCTATATGCCCGAGGCCCTCAATGCGTCGGCGGCCGACGTTTCGGCCGCTTTCGCAGTTCCGATGATCGGCGCGGCCATCCTGCAGCCGCTGGCTGGCGTTTTCTTCGACCGACTGGGTGGGCGAACGGTTCTCGCAACAGGCATTGGCTGCGCCAGTCTTGCCCTTTGCGGCTCAGCCTTCGCTAGTGATCTCTGGCAGGTCATGCTGTTCATGGGCCTTGGCTGCTCCGTCGCCTATGCCGCGGTCAGTCCGGTGCTGACGACCGCCATCGTTATCGATTGGTTCGACGGTCGGCGAGGGGCACCGTTGGGTGTGGCAACTTCGGGAACCAAGGTAGCCATGGTGTTGCTGCCGCCTGTCTTGGCATTGCTGATCGCCACGTTCGGGTGGCGAACGGCAATGTTCAGCCTGGGCGCGGCAATCATGTTGCTGCTGCCGCTGGTCCTGCTTTTCGTCCGGGATGCCCCGACCAAGCATCGTTCCGGAGCGGGCGGGCAAGGCAGCGCGCTCAAGCCGACAGAAGGCGCTACCCTTCAGCAGGCGCTGCGCATGCCCGCATTCTGGCTTCTGGCAGTCACCCTGTTCGCCAACGGTCAGGTGATGAACCTCGTCTTCATCCACCTTCCCAGCTTTATGCTAAGCAAGGGCTATTCGGAGGGGCTGGCGGCGCTGGGACTGGCGCTGCTCGGCGGCGTCGGCGTGTTCGGGACGGTTGTTAGCGGCATCCTTTCCGACCGCATCGGCAGTCGGCTGATGCTGTTGATCATGTTCGCAGCTCGCGGTGCATCGGCCCTTCTGGTGATCCTCATGCCCGGACCATTCTCAATGCTGCTGTTCGTGGCGGTATTCGGCCTGCTCGGCTATGGGGCGATCGGGGTCATCGGCAGCCTGGCGCCGGAACTCTTCGGCAAGCGTGCCATTGGCGCCATTCTGGGCACCGTCTACGTGTTCAACCAGATCGGTGGCGCGGCCGGCGTGTATTCGGGCGGCATTGCGTACGATCTGACTGGCGACTACAGCATTTCCCTCTGGCTGAGTGTCGCCACCACCATGGTTTCCACCGTAGCTATCGCTCTTCTGCCGCGATCCGGGCCACCCCAAGGCCGCATGGCTTGAACGATGGTGCAAGGCTGGGGACGCGCAACTGCCCGATGCTGGGCCCCGCGTCCTCGTCCGGCGCCGATAGGCCGGCAGCAAACATGTTCCCGCGCCGCATAAGCGCCGCCAAAGTCATCAGGCCGCGCGGGCTATGCCCGGAAAATGGCCAATAAAGCCATCGGCGCCTCGCTGGACTGGAGCTGTCCATTCAATCTTGGAGTGCGGAGCACACGGGGCTCGGGCAAGGCTGCGCTCAACAAGTGTTGACCCGGCCCATGCAACGGGAGGGCAGCTGAGGGATTGGCTCGGGTAGAGCCCGCACCCGCGGGCTGCTTGGCCCCCGCAGCCTTCCATGCGGCTACGATACGGGATTACCTGATGCCGCATTTGACCCTTCTTCTTGCCGGGACAGTGCTGTCCACCGTCAGCTTCGCTCCACCCGTTTTCGCTCAGGAGCAGACTGTGCAATCTCAGGCGCCCAATGCGTCTGATCAGCAGCCGGCATTTCAGCAGCAAACCCGTGCCCCGCTGCCGGAAAGCCCCACGGCGGTCCAAACCGAAGTGGTCGCCAGCGGCCTGCCGCAGCTTTGGGCGCTCGAATTTCTCCCCGACGGTCGCATGCTGGTAACGGCAAAAGCCGGTGCTCTGCACATCATCGACGAAGACGGCGAAGCTGGCGAGCCGATCGAAGGTGTTCCCGCCGTTGCGAGTGAAGGGCAGGGCGGCTTGCTCGATGTGGCCCTCGCGCCCGATTTCGAAACGTCCAACAAGATTTTCCTTTCGTTCTCCGAACCCCGCGAGGGCGGCAACGGAACCTCGGTTGCTTCGGCACGGCTGGTAATGGATGAGGCCGGCGGCGGCAGGCTGGAAGATGTCGCGGTTATCTTCCAGCAGATGCCAACCTATGACGGCACCAAGCACTTTGGCTCGCGCCTCCTATTCGGGGAAGATGGCGCCTTGTTTGTCACGGTGGGCGAGCGATCCGATGTTGAGCCGCGCGTGCAGGCGCAGGATCTGGGATCGGGACTGGGCAAGGTCTTCCGCATCGACCAGCACGGAGCTGCCCTGCCGGATAATCCCTTTGTGGATGTGGAAGGCGCCTTGCCCGAAATCTGGAGCTTGGGTCACCGCAACATGCAATCGGCGGCCTTGGACGGGCAGGGCCGTCTATGGACCGTGGAACATGGCCCCAAGGGGGGCGATGAACTTAACCGGCCTGAGCCCGGCACCAACTATGGCTGGCCCGAGGTGACCTACGGTATCGATTATAGCGGCAGGCCCATTGGCGAGGGCATCACTCAGAAAGCCGAAACGGCACAGCCCGTTTATTACTGGGATCCCGTTATCGCGCCCTCGGGCATGGCCTACTACGAGGGCGATGAATTCCCCCAATGGCAGGATGCATTCCTGGTGGGCGGGCTCGTGGCACAGTCCGTTGTGGTCGTGCATATCGGCGATGACGATCAGGTCGAAGCCGAGGAATGGGTGCCGCTCCAGGCGCGGGTGCGGGACGTCAAGGTTGGCCCGGACGGGGCCGTGTATGCGGTGACGGAGAACTCGGGCGCCGGAACTTCCCAGATCGTGCGCCTCACCAGCGCGTCCTGATTTCTTGCAGGCCCATCCGCTTGCTGGATGGCCTTCGCAACATTTTGGCAGCGTGCAAATCCGGCCTTTCACCTTTGCCTGGTTCAATCAAGACAACCTATGCTGCCGTTGAAGGGCGTCACCCATTCAGCGCCTCCAGTCACCTCACGTCGGATGCGCTTCTGGTTCCTCGTCCTCGCCGGGCATTTCCGCTTCAATTGCATCAAGCGCATCAGCGATTTTCATCGCAGTTGTGGGGTTGCCATCGGCTTCTGACTTGGCTTGTTCGTAACTGGTCAGCTCTTGTGGGCTGATGCCGGCGCGCGCCGCAAGATCGTCTGCGCTGATTCCGAGGCGCTCGCGTCTGTCTCGGTCCATGGCAGGCGTGTGATCGGTAAGGGTAATGCGGGTGTCGGCCATGGCTGTCTCCAATCCAGCTTCAACTGGACAGTTTAACGGCTGGCCGTCGCAAGCGTTTCCTGGGAGCGCTCAACTGCTGGATTAGCTGCCTCTTTTCATCGATGGAATGCCTCCAACACCGGCTAGCGTGCGAGGCGGAATTCAATCGGAATGGTGATGGATTTACCGACGAACTCGGCAGGCGGAGCCGGAACAGGCGAGGCGCGGCCGATCATGGCGAGTACCGCCCGATCCAGATCGGGATAGCCTGATGAGCGCGCGATGCTGGACGACACCACATTGCCTGCCTTATCGAGCGCAAACTTGAGTTGAACCACGCCCTCCTCGCGCCGGCTTTGCGACGAACGCGGGTACTGCTTGCGTCGGTTGAGATGGCTCATCAACTGCGATTGCCAGCGGGCGGGCGACACCGATGGTGCGGCCTGCCGGGCTGCCGGTTGCGTGCTTGCCGCCGTCTGTGCCCGTGGTGCCGCTGATGGCGGCGGTGCGGCCGTACGTGGCGCCGCCTGCTGCGCCGGTGGGCGTGCCGCTATTGGCTTTGGCCGGCGGCGACGCTCCTGCAGGCTTGCCGAGGCTTGCACGGGCATGGGCGCAACCACGGCCGGCTCGGGTGCTTCCACCAGGTCGGGGATAACCTGCTCGGGTGGCTCGACCACTGGCTCCTCGGGCTCGGGCAGTTCTTCGGGTAGCGGCTCCACCGGCTCGGGAGTGATTTCGGATGACGGCTCCGGCACCGGATCGGGTTCAACCTCCTCGGGCGGCTCTTCCGGCTCGGGCGGCACTTGCTCGGGCTCGGGCTGCGGATCGATGACCTCGTCCTCGGGAAGCTCCGATGGCGCCACCTCAGATTGCTCGACCATGGTTTGCTGGTCCGGAGGCATGTCCGCGAGGGCGTTTTCGGCCGACGTGCTGATCGGCGCCAACTCCAACATGATCGCATCGGGCAACCCGCCTTCGAGAACCGGTTCGGGCGGCCGATTGGCAAACCAGTACGCGGCGCCAGCCTGTGTGCCAATGACGATTACAAAGGCACTTGTCCACAACAGCAAGTCGCGCCACAAGCCGCGTTCGAAAGTCTCGATTTGCCTTGTGGCCAGCGTTCCGCTCATGGAGCCGAACTGCCTGTCGCGGGCGTCTCTTCTGCCGCAGCATCCGCAGGATTGCCCACCGGCGCTGTCGTTTCCAGCCCGACCAGCGCAATCTTGAGATAGCTGTCGTTGCCAAGCGCCAGGCTGAGATCGTCCGTGTGGCTCGCCAAGACCATGGAGCTGACCGGGGCCAAAGCCCGGATCAGGCGCACGGTGCGTGCCCTACAGGCGGCGACCAGCCTTCATGAGGCCGTCCGGGCGTTGGCGGGCAAGCCCGGGGTCGGCGCCACGCTGGTTCTGGCAGCACAGCAGGAGGTGGAGCGCGCTGAAACCGTTATTGATTTTTGCCGCCAATAGCGGGCTCAAGGAACGCGTCAGCTCCCGGTTGCACCGGATCGAGACTGCCGCCGGCCGCCAGGTTGCAATCGAAGCCAGCAGCAAGCCGATCATTACGCCTTTCACCACGAAGTCGGCACCCATGAACATGCCCCAGGGTGACAGGACATGCGGCAGGTTTTCGTCGGCAGGGAACTCCGCCGTAACTCCCTCCTGGGGGGGCGCTGCTCCCGGCCGGCAACTGCCTCGGGCCCTTTACTGCTTGCATCCATTCCGGGGGCGGGGATGGTGGCGGCCGGTACAGCCGGTGCAATCACGGCGCCCGCATCAGCAGGCGCGATAATCGGCTCCACCGACGCGGGTGATGCTTCCTGCGCCAGGAGCGGGCTTGCGCTCAAGGCGAACGCCAGAGCCAAGGCCACCTTCAGGTCCCACTTTACCTTGTCATGCCCCATGCTTCTTGCCCCGCCGATCCGTATGGATCTGCTCTTATGAAACATGATTACATGTCAACATTAGGCGCGCAGCTGGTTAGACGGAATTCCTAGGGTTCTCCGTGTGGTGGCAGAGCCTGTTCTATCAGGATCAAGATCTGCATGAGAGAAAAGTGCGGGCGGGCGCCTCGGCCGGAGCTCCCTAGTCCTCTGTGATCGCTATCGTGGCAATCTAGCCCGGCCTCTGGGCCATGACGCGGCCGGCCCTATGCCGAGATACTGAGAATGTGGCTTTCAAAGGCTACGAAGTCGCCCTCGACGGGCGTCGCCGTATCAACCAGGGTGCGCTCTCCGCTAATCTTGAGAAATCCGTCCCCGATCACTTGCTCGATGATGTCATCAAGCTCCCGCTCGTCGCTGAAGCCAATCTTGGTGCCGTCGCTAAGGGTGAGTTGGTAATCGGCCATTCGCCTCTCCGGTGAAATATTGTACGGCGGGGTCAACGCGTAGAGCGCCAAAAAGTGCGCCCCGATAAAAACAAACTCGTTAATAATGCGAAAGGCAGGATGGAACTGGCACCCACCTGGTTTGTTTCCTTCACTCTACTTACCCGAGGACCAAACCAATGAAAAAGCTTGCTCCCGCTGCGCTCGTCATCATCGGCGCCCTTTCACTCACCGCTTGCACCACGACCCAGCGCACTGTGACCGGCGCTGCAGTTGGCGGCGCCGCCGGTGCTGCCATCGGTGGTGCTGTCGGTGGTTATCCCGGCGCCATAGTCGGTGGGGCAGGCGGTGCCGCAACGGGCGCCGCGCTCGCCAATTAGCCACGGCTCGAGCTTCCGATTTGCAGCACTGGAGGGATTCCCCCCAGTGCTGCAATTGGCAAGACGGGTTCTAACCGGCCCCGGCTAATGCCGTGGATCGAGCGTCAAACGACCCAGCGGCGGCTGTCTATGGCCGCCAATTCAAGGCCTGCCGGCAGGTCAAGCGCCTCCATGGGTGGATGACACTCTCCCTCAATGAACAGCGCGCTTTTCAGGTCTCTTGCGGATGCCGGCGCACCGCCAGCCGGTTCATCTTTTCCGTCAGGGTCCGGCGCGGAACTTGAAGCGCTTCGGCAACCGCTGCAGCAGAGCCGGCATGCAGGACCAGTTCAGCCTCGATCAGGTGCCGCTCATAGTTGGCGACGCGATCAGCAAGGCTCACCCCTGTGATCGGGGCCGGCTTGGTGCGCGGATCCAGTATCGCCTGCACGGAGTGTCCGGAGGGATGCAGTCCCAGTGCGAACCGCTCGGCCGCCCCGCGCAGCTCGCGCACATTGCCGGGCCAGGAATGCATCAGCAGGGCATTGACGTCGCCGGGAAGGACGGGGGGCGCCGGACGGTTGAAGCGCTCTGCGGCCTGCGCGAGAAAATGGTGAAACAGCAGGATGCAGTCGTCGCCGCGCTCGCGCATTGGCGGTAGTTGCAGCGTCGCCATGTTTAGCCGGTAGAACAGGTCGGCCCGGAACCGCCCCGCTTCGGCCTCGGCGCGCAGATCAACCTTGGACGCCGCAATGATTCGCAAGTCGAGCGCGATCTGCCGATTGGAGCCCAGACGCTCCACGGTGCGTTCCTGGATAACCCGCAGCACCTTGGCTTGCGCCAGCAGCGGCATGGACTCGATTTCATCGAGCAGCAAGGTCCCGCCATTGGCGAATTCGAACTTGCCGATCCGCTGCCCGCGGGCGCCGGTAAAGGCCCCGGCCTCATGACCGAACAGTTCTGATTCGATGAGATCTGCGGGAATGGCCGCGCAGTTCACCGCTACGAACGGGTTCTTTGCCCGGGGGGAGAAGTCATGCAGGCACCGCGCCACCACTTCCTTGCCGGTGCCCGTTTCCCCCAGCACCATCACATCTGCTGGAACGGGCGCTAGTTCGCGGATGGCATGGCGTAGATCGTCCATGACGCGAGAAGAGCCGATCAGGCGGCCCGCGAGCTCGTTCTCACCGCCATCGAGGCGCCGCCGCAGATCCGCCACCTCGCGCCTGAGCGCCGCCTGGGCGACCGCCCGGCGCAGGCTCGCAACCAGTTCATCAGGCACATAGGGTTTTTGCAGGAAATCAAACGCACCGGCCCGCATGGCCTCCACCGCCATCGGCACGTCACCATGTCCGGTGATGAGGATCACCTCTGCCGGCATCGCTCGATCCCGCACTGTGCGCAACAGGTCGAGGCCTGAAAGCCCGGGCATCCGCACATCGGTGAGCACCACATCGGGGCGCGCGTCGTCGAGCGCCGCAAGCGCCTCTGCTGCACTCGCTGCGACTTCGGCCCGGAAGCCGGAAAGGCGCAGCCATTGCGCCAAAGCCGTACGCACCATCTCTTCATCGTCTACGATCAGGACCGCAGGCTCGCTCATGCAGATAATCTCTCAATGGTCGGAACGGAGGCCAGCGGCAGGCGAACGGTGAAGGTCGATCCCTGGCCAAGACTGCTGCGCACGCCTATGCTTCCGCCAATTTCTCGCACCAGGCCATAAGAGATCGCCAGCCCCAGTCCCAGGCCCCGCCCGACCTCCTTGGTGGAGTAGAACGGATCAAAAAGGTTGCCTAGTTCGCTTTCGGCAATGCCCGAACCGCTATCGCTCACCGCAACCTCCACCTCGCGACCCTCCGCATTGACTCCGATGGACAGCATGCGGATGGGCGCACCTTCCATGGCGTCGGCGGCATTATCGAACAAATTAATCAGCACCTGCTCAAGATGCACCGCGTTGGCTGCCACCAGCAGCGGCCGGGCAGGGGGTTGATACATGATCTCGACCCCCCCGGCGCGCAACTTGTGATCCACCAGTTCAAGCGCGTCGCCAATCACCACTGCCAGCTCCGCTGCCGCAGGTGCCTGGGTCTGCTTGCGCGAAAAGGTTTTGAGGTGCCCCGTCAATGCCTTGAGCCGATCAACGACCTTGTCCATGGTGGTCAACACGGCGACAATCTCACTGTCGCCGCGCTTGCCCGCAAGCAGCTTGGCGCTCGCTAGATGGGTGGTGAGGGCCGCAACGGGTTGGCTCACTTCATGGGCAACCCCGGCCAGTGCCTGCCCAAGGCTCGCCAGTTTCGCCGCTTGAACCAATCCGGCCTGCGCCTCCGCTTGCGCGCGCTCGGCATGGATGCGCTCGGCAATCTCCGCCCGCAGGGCCTCATTGGCGATATGCACGGCCTCGGTCCGCTCGGCCACGCGCTGCTCCAGCTGCTCGTGATCGTCGAGGCGCAACATGGTGTTGCGACGATGCTGGGCCATCAAGGCCAGGATCAACAGGAGAGCCGCCACGGCCAGGGCGGCGGCGGTGCCCGCCAACCAGGCATCTCGCAGCAGTGGTTGAAGCGGCGTGAAGCTGTTGAGCCGCCAGTTATGGCGGGGCAGGCGCAATTCGTGCAGCAGAAATATGCCGGATGCTTCCGGATCCTGGGCCGTGAGCAAGGCGAATTGCGTACCGCGCGAGGGCCAGGTGTCGGTGACAATATGTGGCGCATCCAGATTGGTGCGACCGTAAAGGCGCTCGGATTGAACTCTCGTCTGCTCATGTGGGTCAAGCCGCAACAGCGGCCGATAGCGCCAATCGGGCCGGGTGGAAAGGATCGCTATGTCGTTATGGTCGAAGATGGCGATCAACTCCCCCGATCGCCACCAATTGGCTTCGATCTCTCCCAGATTGATCTTTGCCACCGCCACGCCAATCGGGCCATCCGGCCCCTGGATCCGCTCCGCCAGGAAGTAGCCAGCAACCGCAGTGGCAACCCCGACGGCGTAAAAGCGCGCTTCCCCCGTGCGCAACGCTTCCTCGAAATATGGACGGAAGGACAAGTCTCGCCCGATCAAGCTGTCATAAGCCCACCAGTTCGAAGCTGCCAAAACATCGCCCTCGGTGGACAACACAAAAAGTTCGCCCGCCCCGGCGGTTTCGTTGAGGCGAGACAAATACCCGTTGGCAGTTTCCCGAGCAGCAGGATCGGCCGGTTCAAGGAGAATTCCCCTCGCTTCGGGCGCTAGTGCGACGGTCGCGGGCAGGAAGTGGAAGCGCTCAATAATGGCTTCCAGGGTGCGATCGAACAGGGCGAGGCGTCGCTCCGCCTGCTGCCCCGACTGGTCGATAGCGCCCGCCAAGGCGAATTCGAACGCCG
>JAQGKH010000108.1 GCA_028290225.1 Devosia sp.
TGGCGCGACGCCGATATCCTGGGGCAATTGGAAGTGGCGCTGCGCGAAGGGGTGATGGAGCGCATTTATTACGACCAGGATTTTCTGAACCTGGTGTTCAAGCGGCGCTGGCTGCAACTGCCCTGGCGCTGGAACACCATCGATGCGCGCCACGCCCATGAAGGGCTCGACCCGGCTATCCTGCATTACACCGGCGAAGCCAAGCCCTGGGGCATTTTTGCCGGCATGTTGCACTGGGTCGCCTTTGGGCGGCTGTATCGGCATGTGATGGGCAATGAGCTGTTCTACCGCTTTGCCCGCCATCGCTGGAAACGATGGTGGATGAAGAAGCTGTCCCGCTAGGGGGCAGGGCACCGCTGCCCGCCCCTTCACATTCCAGCATCAGCCCAGCGCAACGCCTTCGCGTTCGCACAACTGCCACAAGGCGCTGCCCGGCTGGGGCAGCGGGAGGGCGGCGCGGCCGCGGCGGGTGAGTTGCGAGCGCCACAGATGCACGCCCAGCGTTTCGGGGCGCAGCGCACCATCGATGCTGCTGCCCGGCTGCATCAGGGTGGGGATCTGCTCATAGGCCAGGGGGTAGAACACCGACGCAGGCTGCACCCGCTCGAGCAGCCCGCGCCTGGCGGCGAAATGGGTGAGGGCAAAGGGGCCGGTGGCGCCGAACTGCATCTGGTGCGGCAGCACAGTTTGCCCGAGCAGCCGCCGCGCCGCCACTTCCAGCCTGCGGCCCAGCGGCAGGTGCGGCTCCAGCAGCGGCCGGCGCCCCGGCGCAAAGATGCCCAGCAGATCATCGAGCAGCGGGGCATCGGCGGGAATATGGAGCACGGCATTGTTGACCGAGCCGGGCCGCTCCCACCCCATCAGGTAATCGGGCTCCGGCGGCAGCGGGCGCACGCAATACATGTCGAGATCGGCATAGATGCCGGCGCCGGCGCGCAGCAGCCGGAGGCGGAACTGGTCCGAGAACACCGCAGGCGTGCCTCGGTCCTTGTAGAACACCAGCGCCTCGCGCCCCAGGATCGCGGCGGCATCGCGCCATTCGGCACCCGGCGGGAGTTCCAGCCGATCAAAGCTGTAAACGGCGACGGCATGGCCCTGGCGCACAAAGGACGCGATGGAGAGCCGCTCCAGCCAGCCAATAGGGCCGTGCCAGAACGTAACGATGCTGGGCCGGGCGCTCACAATGGGTAGGTGTCCGTCGTGGAAAAGCCGGGCAGCTGGCCATGACCAGGCGTGCCCCCGCTGAAGGGTGATTTGCCCCTAAGTGCCGCAAGCGACCGCTTGGGGCAAGCCCCGGCAGCAGCCGGGTCCTACTGAACCGGCAGGCAGTGCTGGCGCGCGGCCCGACCGGGCGCCAGTGCGTGGCGTTTAATTGGTCGTGGGCGTAGTGGCTGCGCCCGCACCGGTGGGCGACATGGGAGCGCTGGAGTTTGACCCGGCGCCGGTGGTGAAGCCACCAGCCTGGCAATCTTCCATATCGATCATCGAAACGTCGATATCGAGGGTTTGGGCAGGCGCTGTTTGCGTTGCTGCACCGGCGGCCGGGGTTGCCGGATCGGCGAGCGAGCCTGCGGCATTGCTGTTGGAGGCATCGGTGGCCCCGTCATTGCCACCCAGGGCGGTGGCGCCGCCGATGGAAGGGGCAGACGGATTGGTGCCGGCCGTGGCTTCGGGTGTGGTGGCCGTGCTGGTGGCACCGCCCGATTGCCCCTGGGTGGCCGGGGCGTTGTTGTTCGACAGGGTGTCGCAATGGGCCTGAATGGCGCCCACCTGGTTGTTGGGCACATCAACGCCATTGAGCGTATAGCTTTGCGCCAGGCTTGAGCCGCACATGCCGCTCACCAGCAAGGTCAACGCCGCAGCAATGCTTGTTGTCCTAGTCATCGGGTTTCTCCTCTTCCCTTGGGCGTGTCGCCCCAGGGTTAACGGAGCGGGCGGGCAGGCGTTGCCCCGGCCCTATCATCAGTCACACGGCGCCGCCCCCCGGCAAGGCCAAAGCGCCGGCGAAAGGCGTTCAGGCGGCCAGGGGCGCGGGGCGGCGCGTGGTCCACACAAAGCTCGCCACAAACCCGGCGGTGAGCAGCAGCACGATGGTGGGAGCGGGCGCGGAGTTGATGAAGAAGCTGAGGTAAATGCCAAGCAGCGAGCAGGTCACCGAAATGGCGGTGGCCACCAGCATCATCGGCCCGAAGCGCTTGCAGAGGAGAAAGGCGATGGCGCCCGGCCCCACCAGCATGGCGACCACCAGCACAATGCCCACCGCGGCAAGTGCGGCCACAATGGTCAGCGACAGCATGACCAGGAGCCCGTAATGAAGCCAGCGCACCGGCAGCCCGATGGCGCCGGCCTGCTGGGGATCGAAGGTGAACAGCAGCAGGTCCCGCCATTTGGCAGCAATGGCGCCGCACACCAGAAGGGCAATGATGCCGGACAGGGCGATGTCGCCGCCATCCACGCCCAGGATATCGCCAAAAAGGATATGATCGAGATGCACGTCGCTCTGGATCGCGGTGTAAAGCACGATGCCGAGCCCGAAAAGGCCCGCAAACACCACGCCCATCACCGTATCTTCCTTGATCCGGCTGTGCTCGGTCAGGTAGCCCACCGACAGGGCGCACCCCATGCCGGCCACAAAGGCGCCGACCCCGAAGGGCAGGCCCACCAGATAAGCGAGCACGACGCCGGGCAGCACGGCGTGGGAAATCGCATCGCCCATCAAGGACCAGCCCTTGAGCACCAAAAAGCACGACAGCAGCGCGGTCGGGATGGCCACCAGCACAGCGATCAGCATGGCCTGCGTCATGAAGGGGAAGGTGAAAGGCCACCAGGCGTAAAGCCAGAAAGTGCTCATTGGGCGATCTCCCTGGCGGCGCGTCGGCGGGCGGCGAGGGTGCCGTGCTTGGGCGCAAACAGGAAGGCGAGCAGGAAAACCATGGTCTGGAGCACCACGATCACTCCCCCGGTAGCGCCATCGAGGAAAAAGGACAGATAGGCGCCAAGAAGGCTCGACAGCGTGCCCACCAGCACGGCGATGGCGATGACCCGCCCGAACCGGTCAGCCAGGAGATAAGCGGTGGCGCCGGGGGTGACCACCATGGCGATCACCAGAAAGGCGCCGACGGTCTGCATGGCGGCCACCGTGGAGGCGCTGAGCACCGTGAAAAAGATCAGCTTGAGCAGCGGCGGATTGAGGCCGATGGAGCGGGCATGCGACTCGTCAAAGAAAGTCACCATCAGGTCCTTCCAGAGGAGGAGCATGACGGCAAGGGTGACTACCGAGATGATCACCAACTGCAGGGTTTCATCGGGGGTGACGGCGAGGATATTGCCCATCACGATGGTCTGGATGTTGACCGAAGTGGGCGCCAGCGAAATCATGAACAGCCCCAGCCCGAAAAAGCCGGTGAAGATCAGCCCGATCACCGCATCTTCCTTGAGCTTGGTGCGCTGGGACAGGAACAGCATGGCGGCGGCGGCCAGACCGCCCGAGAGGAACGCGCCCAGCGAAAAGGGCAGCCCGAGCATATAGGCGCCCGCCACTCCGGGTACGATGGAGTGGGATAGGGCATCCCCGATCAGGCTCCACCCCTTGAGCATCAGATAAGCCGACAAAAAGGCGCAGACGCCGCCCACCAGCGCCGACACCCAGATAGCGTTGATCATGTAATGGTAATTGAACGGCAGCAGCAGCGTTTCGATCATGACTCGCCGCCCGACTGCTGGTGGGTCATCTTGCCCTTTTCGCCATACATGACGAGCGGGCGCTCGTCATCGGTGAGCACCGAAACCTGGCGCGGATCATCGTCGGAATGCAGGCCATGGCCGGCCAGCACGAAGTGCCGAAGCGCCCCGCCAAAGGTCAGCTCCAGGTTTTCGCGGGTAAAGATTGCAGCGGTGGGGCCGTGCGCCAGCACCGTGCCCTTCACCAGAACGGTGCGATCGCAAAATTCGGGAACCGAACCCAGATTATGGGTCGAGACCAGCATCACCTTGCCTTCGTCGCGCAGCGCGCGCAGCAGGGCGATGATTGCGTCCTCGGTCTTGACGTCGACGCCGGTGAAGGGCTCGTCGAGGAGGATCACCGCCGATTCCTGCGCCAGGGCGCGGGCGAGAAACACCCGCTTGCGCTGCCCGCCCGACAATTCGCCGATCTGGCGCTTGCGGAAGGCGAGCATGTCGACCCGCTCCAGCGCCGAGGTGACCATGGCGTGATCGACGGGGCGAGGAATGCGGAACAGGTTCATGTGCCCGAACCGGCCCATCATCACCACATCTTCCACCAGCACCGGGAAGTTCCAGTCCACATCCTCGCTTTGCGGCACATAGGCGACGAGATTGCGCTTGAGCGCCGTTTTGCCGGGCAGGCCCAGGATGCTGACCGAGCCGGTGCTGAGGGGCACAAAGCCCATGATGGCCTTGAACAGCGTCGATTTGCCTGAACCGTTGACCCCGACCAGCGCGGTGATGGTGCCGCGCGGAATGGCAAAGCTGGCATGGCGCAAGGCGGTGTGGCCATTGCGATAGGCCACGGTGATGTCGGCGATCTCGAGACCGGGTTCGGCAAGGGCGTTCAAGGGCGCAATCCCGCAACAATGGTGGAAGTGGTAACGGCAAGCAGATCAAGGAAAGTGGGGACCGGGCCGTCGGCAGCGGACAGGGAGTCCACATAAAGCACCCCGCCATAGCGGGCGCCGGTTTCCCGCGCCACCTGCTCGGCCGGGCGCGGGGACACGGTGGATTCCGAAAACACCGCCGGAATGGCATTGGCACGGACGGCGTCGATCACCCGGCGCACCTGCTGGGGCGTGCCCTGCTGATCGGCATTGATGGGCCAAAGGTACAACTCCTGCAGCCCCAGGTCGCGCGCCAGGTAGGAAAACGCGCCTTCCGAGGACACGAGCCAGCGGCGCTCAACCGGAATGGCCTCGATCTGGGCGCGCAACGGCGCGATCGCCGCCTCGATACGAGCGGAATAAGCGGCAGCATTGGCGGTGTAGGTGGCGGCATTGGCCGGATCGTATCGCACAAAGGCATC
This sequence comes from Devosia sp., assembly GCA_028290225.1. GTDB lineage: Bacteria > Pseudomonadota > Alphaproteobacteria > Rhizobiales > Devosiaceae > Devosia. The sequence goes on from JAQGKH010000108.1 coordinate 5,036, forward strand.
CCGGATATTGCGGATGTAAACCACGGCATTGGCCGAGGACATCCAGGCATGGGGGTTGGGCTTGCCCTGGTAGGG
>JAQGKH010000111.1 GCA_028290225.1 Devosia sp.
CCCGCCGCCGGGCCGCGCTTTTTCTGGCATTATGTTGGGCAGGCCAAGCTGCCATTCCTGGCGCTGCTGGTGCTGGGCGGAGCGGTAGCGCTGGTGGAAGCGGCGCTGTTTTATTATGTCGGGCGCCTCGTCGATATCCTTGATGCCGCGGACCAGGGCGCGGGCTGGGACGGGCTGCTGGCCAGCGCCGGCACCGAACTCGCCATCATGCTGGTTGTGGTCCTGGGCGTGCGCTTTCTGGTCACCTGGCTGTCGGCGGCGGTGGAAGAGCAAACGGTCAATCTCGGCTTCTACAATCTCGTGCGCTGGCAGGCCTATGGGCATGTGATCCGGCAAAGCCTGTCGTTCTTCCAGAACGATTTCTCCGGCTCGATTGCCAGCAAAGTCTGGCAAAGCGGTGGCGCGGTCGGCGATTTCATGGTCGCGCTGCTCCAGGTGGTGTGGTTCATCGCGGTTTATGCGCTGACGACGCTGGTGCTGGTGGGACAGCTGGATTGGCGGCTGGGCGGCGCGGTCGCGCTGTGGATCGGAGCGTTTTCGCTGCTGGCCTGGTATTATGTGCCGCGCATGCGCCAGCGCTCCGCAGCGGCGGCGGAGGCCGCATCGGCGCTCAATGGCCGCATCGTCGACAGTTTTGGCAATATCCAGACGCTCAAGCTGTTCGGCTCCAGCGAGGAAGACGACCGCTTCGTGCGCAGGGGTTTCGAGGGGTTCATCGAGGCCATGCGCAGCCTTGCGCGCACCCTGGTGGGGGTGCGCTCGGCCATGGGCATGCTGTCGGGCGTGGCGATTGCCGGCATCGGCGCGCTGTCGGTGCATCTGTGGACGCAGGGGCTGATCTCGGTGGGCGGGGTCGCGTTTACCCTGGGCCTGGTGCTGCGGCTCTATAATCTCCTCGGCCGCATGATGAACCAGCTCAACGGCCTGATGCGCAATTACGGCACCGCGCAGAACTCGGCCGAGCTGATCGCGCGGCCGCTGGGGCTGGTCGACCAGCCCGATGCTCCGCCGCTGGTGGTGGAGCAGGGACATATCCGCTTCGAAAACATCTCCTTTCATTACGGCAAGCCGGGCGGGGTGATCGAGCAGTTGAGCCTCGATATCGCGCCGGGGGAACGGGTGGGGCTGATCGGGCGCTCGGGGGCGGGTAAATCCACGCTGGTGAACCTGCTGCTGCGCTTTTACGATCTGGAAAGCGGGCGCATCAGCATCGATGGGCAGGATATCGCCGGGGTGACGCAGGCGTCGCTGCGGGCCAATATCGGCGTCGTGACGCAGGACACGGCGCTGCTGCATCGCTCGGTGCGCGCCAATATCGTATTTGGCCGGCCCGAAGCCAGCGAAGCCGAAATGGTCAGTGCCGCCGAAATGGCCGAGGCCGATGAGTTCATCGAGACCTTGGTCGATCACCGCGGCCGCACCGGCTATGACGCACAGGTCGGCGAGCGGGGCGTCAAGCTTTCGGGCGGCCAACGCCAGCGGGTGGCGATTGCCCGGGTGCTGCTCAAGAACGCCCCCATTCTCGTGCTCGATGAAGCAACCTCAGCCCTCGACAGCGAGGTGGAAGCGGCGATCCAGAGCCAGCTGGAGCGGCTGATGGCGGGCAAGACTGTGATCGCCATTGCCCATCGGCTGTCCACCATTGCCGCCATGGACCGGCTGGTGGTGCTGGAGCGGGGCCGCATCATCGAACAGGGCACCCATGCCGAGCTACTGGCGCTCGGACAGACCTATGCTGGGCTGTGGCAGCGGCAATCCGGTGGGTTCCTGGACCCGTAGACGCCGGGGGGCAGTAGGCGGAGCGAGGTTTGCCCCGCTCCACCAGGCTGGTGCGCAACTAGACCTTGGCCCAGCCGCCCGATTTCTCGCTGGCAAAGATCGCGTCCAGCACTTTCATCGAGCTGATGGCGTCCTCGATGCCCCAGGGCAGGGGCTTCTCGCCCAGCACGGCCAGGGCAAAGGCCTCGGCCTGCTCGGTATATTGATCGCAGGCCGGCAGGATTTCGCGGCGCGCCAGCGAGCCGTCGAATGGCGCACCGGTATCGACGGTGATCGCGGTGCGTTCATTGGCCGGGGCGTTGAACGGGATGATGATGTCGAGCTTGGCCTTGGTGCCCAGCACCTGCACGCTTTGCTCGCCCGCTGCCTGGGTGGAACAAACGAAATTGAGCTGCCGTCCGTCGCCGAAGTCGGCGAGCACGCTGGCGAGCCGGTCGGTGCCGAATTGCGGGTCCCGCTCCACCATCGCCACGACGCGCTTGGGCTCGGATTCAAACAGGAAGCGGGCGGCGGTTACGGGATAGCAGCCGATATCCATGATGCCGCCGCCCCCGATTTCGGCTTGATTGCGCACATTGCCGGCATCGTCGTTGAAGTAGGTGAAGACGGCATTGATCGCCCGCACTTCGCCGAGTTCGCCCGACCGGATGATCTCGCGCGCCCGCAGCCATTGCGGATGGAAGCGGATCATGAAGGCTTCCAGCACGATGCGGTCGGGCGGGCATTCACGCAGGTGCTCGGCGTCTGCCGCTGAAAGGGCGATCGGCTTTTCGCACAGCACATGCTTGCCCGCCTTGGCGGCGGCCACGGTCATGGGAACGTGCAGGTGATTGGGCAGCGGATTGTAGATCGCGTCGATTTCGGGATCGGCAAACAGCTCCTCATAGGAGCCATAGGCCTTGGGGATGCCCAGCTTGGCGGCGGCGGCCTGCGCCTTGCCCAGATCGCGCGAGGCGATGGCGGTCACCTCCGAGTGCGCCGAGGCCATGATGCCCGGCGTTACCTTTTCCATGCCGATATTGGCGGTCGACAAAATCCCCCAGCGTATCTTTTTCAACGGCTCTCTCCTTGGCCTGGTTCTCAATATTGGTGCGCTCAGCGGGCAGGAAAACTGCCGCCCGCCCGAGCCGCGGCATAGATGGCGTCAACGGTCGTCATATTGCCCACGGCATCGGCGCCGCCTGTGGGCAGGCTTGTGCTACCATCCAACGCCCCGAGAAAGGCCGCCAGCTGATAATCATAGGTGGTGCCGGCGCCCAGCGTGTGTTCGCGGTAGCTCTCGCCGAACCACTCGCGCAGCGAATGGCCCTTATGAGGCAGGCAGGGATTGTCGAGCTCGACGATGCCCTTTTCGCCTTCGATGCGAAGGAGGCCCCGGAAGGGCGGGCTGCTGATATCGGCAATCATCCTGGCCGGCACATCGCCGGCAAACACCAGCTCGGCTTCCATGCGCTGATCAACCCCCAGGGGGTTGAGCACCGCGGTTGCGGAGCGCACTTCGGGCTCGCCTTCCATGAACGAGCGCAGCCAATGCACGGGATAGCACCCCAGGTCCATCATCGCCCCGCCGCCCTGGCTGGGGTCGTGGCGGATGGATGCGGGATCGAATGGGATATCGACGTGAAAGCTCGCTTGGAGCGACTTGATCGCGCCAAATGCACCGCTGTGCTTGAGGTCCAGCAGGTGCAGAAACACCGGATGGTAGCGGTCATGAAAGGCTTCGGCCAGCACGCGGCCGCTGCGTTCGGCTGCCGCCACCATTTCGGCCGCTTCGCTGGCATTGGTGGCCAGCGGCTTTTCGCACAAGACATGCTTGCCCGCTTCGAGCGCCTTGATGGTCCATTCGGCGTGGCCGGTCGGGGGCAGCGCGTTGTAGACAATGGTGACGTTGGGATCGGCCAGCAACGCATCATAGCTGTCATGGGCGACCGGAATGTGGTGCGCTTCGGCATAGGCCCGGGCGGCGCCGGGACGCCGGGAGGCGACGGCACCGATCACGGCGTCGCTGCGCCGGCGGGTGGGCTGGATGATGGAGCGCGGCGCAATCCCCGCAGCTCCCAGAATGCCGATGCTGTGCATGGGTGGTCCTTGCGGGTGTTAGCGGAAAAAGTCCTGATCGTCGGGCCCCAGATAGCGCTGGGCGCGCTCGGGCACGATCTCGACCCCCATGCCCGGGCGGTCAGGCACGGTGATCATGCCGTTCTCGACCGGCGGCAGGCCCTCGACGATGTCGTTCCACCACTCGGGATCGCCATGGGTATATTCGAAGGCAATGAAATTGTTGGGCAGGGTGGCCGACACCTGCACCAGCGCCCCCAGGCCCAAAACGCCATTGGCGGTGCCATGGGGCGCCATGGTGATGCCGTGGAGGTCCGCATATTCGGCGATCCATTTGAGCTCGGCAATGCCGCCCACATCGGCGGGATCGGGACCCACCACATGCACGGCCTGGGTTTCGATCAACTCCTTGAAATTCTGCCGCAGATAAATCTGCTCGCCGGTATGGATGGGGGTCGTGGAGGTGCGCGTGAGTTCGCGATACACCCCGGCATTGACCCAGGGCGTGTAATCGCCCGAAAGCAGATCCTCGATCCAGAGGAGGTTATAGGGCTCGAGCAGGCGCGCGAGGCGAATGGCGTCGCCCAGCATCCAGCCGGGGCCGCAATCCAGCGCCAGGCCCACCTCGTCGCCCGTGACTTCCTTCATGGCGGCGACGCAATCCACGAAATGCCGGAGGCCCTTTTCGGTGATCGGGCCACGATCCAGCGCGCCATGAAAGGCGCCGGCTCCCGGTTCGCCATAATAGAAATTGGGCACTTCGCGCTTCATGGGCGAGTGAAAGCCGATGGGCTGCTTGAAGATGGTGAAGCCCTCGGGGAGGGCCATCATCTTACGCATGTCATCGGCATAATCCTCGGGGCGGTGGCCGGTGAAAGGGAAACGGACCGAGCCGTTGTAAACCCGCACTTTGTCGCGGATCTTGCCGCCCAAAAGCTTGTGCACGGGCAGGCCGGCGGCCTTGCCGGCAAGGTCCCACAGCGCCATTTCGATGACGCTGACCGCCGTGCCCCAGGGCTTGAAGCCGCCGCGCTGGCGGATCTTGAGCATCACGCGCTCAACCAGCGTCGGGTCTTCCCCGATCAAGGCTTCGCGGAACGCCAGGATATGGGGCTTGAGATAGGGCTTCCAGGTTTCGGCCTGCGCATAGCCCGAAATGCCCTCATCGGTGACGATGCGCACGATCGGGCTCTTGCCGATAATGGCACATTTCAGATCAATAATCTTCACGGTCTTCCCCCGAAATGGTTGTTATGCCGGCATGGCCTGGCTGATGGTGGCCGCGGTTTCGATGGCCGCCATGCGGATCATCTCCATGCGGGCCGGCTCGGTGCCGCTGAGAAACGGTACGCTGACCGCCGCCACCATCTTGCCGGTCTTGGTGAACACCGGGGCGGCATAGGCCTGGATGGAAGGAGCGTTCTC
>JAQGKH010000112.1 GCA_028290225.1 Devosia sp.
ATCGTGGAGGTCGAGTCGATCAAGGACTGGAGGAGATGGGCGCGGCAGCGCTCTTCGGTGACTGGCTGCAGGAAAATGCCGATCACGTCGCGGCGCGTTTCGTCCTCCGGGCAGGATTTGTAGAGCACCGAGCAGAAGGGGTGGGGCACGCGATAAACATATTCCACCTCAATGCCTTCGGTCGCCGACAAGGCGGCGCGGGGTTGGAAAAACCGGCAGCGGGTGGCGAGCACCTCGTCGCGCTCCTCGGATACCTCGACGTCGTATTCCTTGACTTCGGTATGGGGTTCGGAGCCCAGAATATCGGTGTGGACATAGGGGAAGTGGCCCATGTCGAGGAAGTTCTCGACGGCGCGCGGGGCCGAAACATGGATGCCGATGGAGCCGCAGCTCATGTTGACGCGGTCGGGCTCGCTGTATTCGGGAATGGGAAAGAGCTCGGCGGTGGGATTGCCGAGGCTGGTCCAGACATAACCATAGCCGGTACGCACGGGCAGGTGCCCGGTGATCGCCGTGGCGTCGATTTCGTCGCCCGCTTCCTCATCGGTGCGGCGCCAGACCAGCGGATTGCCGGCGCCATCGCGGGTGAGCGCCAGCTTTTGCCCGAGGAGCATGGTGGTTTGGACCAGTCCGGCCGGCACTTCATTGGTGGCGGCAATGACGTGCCAGAGGTTGAGCGTCACGGGATCGATGGGCGAGGGCATGGGCGCATCCAATGGAGGGGGCGAGGCCAGCATAAGGCCTGCGCCCGCCCATGCCAAGGCAGAGGCCGCCTCAGCTGTCGCGATGGATGTCGAAGGGCCCGAAGGCCTGCGTGGCGGCCATCAGTTGCAGGCGGTTGACGTTGACATGGGCCGGGAGCGTCGTGGTCCAGAAGATGGACTCGGCGATGTCCTCGGCATTCATCGCCTTGGTGCCCTGATAGGGCTTGCCCGCCTGGTCCTCGTCTCCCTTGAAGCGCACCAGCGAGAATTCGGTTTCGGTAAGACCCGGCTCGATATTGGTGACGCGCACATTCTTGCCCTGCACATCCGAGCGCAGGTTGAGGGCGAACTGCTTGGCAAAGGCCTTGGTGGCGCCATAAACGCTGCCGCCGGGATAGGGATAGTCGCCCGCCACCGAGCCCAGGGTGACGATGTGGCCGCCACCGCGCTCGATCAGGCCGGACAGAAGCGCGCGCACCGTATAGATGAGGCCGTTGATGTTGGTCGCGACCATGGTTTCCCAATCGGCGATGTCGGTTTGGGCGGCGGGCTGCAGGCCAAGGGCGAGGCCCGCATTGGCAAGCACGATGTTGATGCCGGCGAACGGCTCGGGCAGGGCGGCGATAACCGCGTCGAGCGCGGCGCGGTCGCGGATATCGAGGGCGGCGATGTGGCAGTTGTCGGCGCCCAGCTCATCGCGAAGCGCTTCGAGACGCTCGGTGCGGCGGCCGGTGGCGATGACCTTGCCGCCCGCGGCAACATAGCGGCGCGCTGCCGCAGCGCCAAAGCCCGAAGTGGCGCCGGTGATGAAAACGACAAAGCGCGTGGGATCGAGCAGCTGGTACATGGGCGATGGGTCCTGAGGTTTTTGGCGAGGGAAAGTGGACCGGACGGAGGGGACGGGTCAAGCGGGCGGCGTTTAACCCGGCATTAACCATAGCACGCGGCGGTGCGGCGAATCGGCAACGGCGGTGGTCACAATTAGGAACAAATTGCGCGCAGCGGTTGTTCCGGGGCCGGCGTCGCTCTACACTGCGTGGTAAGGTTAAGCAGGCTTCATGCAAGCTTGTGCGGCCAGTGCGGCATGATGGGCGAAGGCTTTGCGCCATGCCAAGGACCCGACGGGGGTTCTGGCCATGGCGGGAGCAAACAGGGGGCGAGTTCACTGCACAACGCGCGGATTGTATCGAGTTTAAGCGCCCTTGTTCTCGCCGCGGCACTGGCCGGGCCGGTTCTGGTGCAGCCGGCTGCCGCTTTCGAGATCTTTGGCCTCAAGCTGTTCGAGGACCAGGCGGAAGCGGATGCTGAAGCGGTGATTGCCGATCCCCAGCCCTACACTGTCGATGTCACCGTCGGCGGCGAGGGCGAGGTGGAAAGCGCGGTGCGCAATGCCTCGGCGCTGGTTGCCGATGCCGAGGAGCCCGCATCGGGCGCCGCGGGATTGCTGGCCAAGGCACGGGGCGATTATCGACGCATCGTCGCGGCGCTTTACGATGAAGGCTATTACGGGGGCACCGTCCATATCCTCGTGGGTGGACGCGAAGCCACCGACCTGGCGCCCGATGTGAGCCTGCCCGATCCGGTCGGGGTGGCGATCACGGTGGATCCGGGGCCGCTGTTCCACTTCAACCGGGTGGATGTGCTCAGCGCGGCGCCGCTTACCACCGATCCGGCAGACGTGGTGGAGGCGCCCAGCGAACGCGGCTTTGGCGCGGGCGAGGTTGCGCGTTCAAGCGTGGTGCTGGCAGCCGAAAAACTGGCGATCGAGGCCTGGCAGCAGCAGGGCTATCCCAAGGCGCAGATCCGCAGCCGCGAAGTGGTGGCCGATCACGCGACGCGTGTCGTGGATGTGGCGATCACGGTGGACCCAGGTGCGCGCGCCGGGTTCGGCGACATCGCCGTTTCGGGCACCGAGCGGATGGACCCGCAATTCGTGCGGCGCCAGACCGGCATCGAGCCGGGCGAAGAATATGATCCCGATACGCTGGAGCGGGCGCAAAAGCGGCTGGACCGGCTCGAGGTGTTCCGGTCGGCGCGCTTTGAAGCGGCGGAAGCGGTGGGGGCGGACGGCTTGTTGCCCTATCAACTGCTGGTGCAGGAATTGCCGGGCCGGCGGTTTGGCGTGGGTGCCAGTTATTCCAGCATCGATGGGCTGGGGGTGGAAGGCTATCATCTCTGGCGCAACCTCTTTGGCCAGGCCGAGCGGCTGCGGCTCGATGCGCGGGTGGCGAGCATCGCTTATCCTGTGGAGACCGAGCAGTTCGACTACTTCTTTGGCGGCACCTTCACCAAGCCGGGGATCTGGACGCCGGACACCGATCTTGTCGCGACGATTTCGGCCGAGCGGACGGTCAATCCCACTTATATCGAAACCTCGGCTACGGGACGGCTGGGGCTCACCCACCTGTTCTCGGATCAGCTGACCCTCGAGGGCGGGGCGTTTTATGAACGCAGCCGGTTCGACGACGATTTCGGCACGCGCGATTTTTCGCTGGCCGGCGTTTATGCGGGGGCGGTGTTCGATGGACGCGACGACAGTGTCGACCCCACCGAGGGCTTTTACCTCGCGGGTAATGTCGAGCCCTTTTATGAGCTGAACTATGGCAATGCGGCCGCCCAACTCACCGCGGAAGCGCGCACCTATTGGGGCTTTGGCGAGGACGACCAGTTCGTTCTGGCCGGGCGGCTCAAGGGCGGCGTGCTGGCGGGGCCGGAACTCAATGAAATACCGCCGGACCGGCTGTTTTTCGCGGGCGGCGGCGGTTCGGTGCGCGGCTATGGCTTTAAATCCATCGGCGTCGAGGGCTCGGATGGGGTGGTGACCGGTGGGCGCTACCTGCTGGAAGGGTCGGTTGAAGTGCGCGCCAAGGTGACCGACACGATCGGGGTGGTGGGCTTTGTGGATGGCGGCTATGTGGCCGCCGACGAATTTCCCGGCATCGAGGACCTGCAATTGGGCGCGGGCCTTGGCTTGCGCTATTATACCGGGTTCGGGCCGTTGCGGCTGGATGTGGCCGTGCCGCTCAACAAGCGCGACCA
>JAQGKH010000134.1 GCA_028290225.1 Devosia sp.
CGGCGGCCCCCTGGTGGCGCTCCGCATATTCGGCGCGCAGCTCCTTTTTGGAGAGCTTGCCGATCAGCGTCTTGGGCAGTTCGTCCTTGAAGATGATCTCGCGCGGCAACTCGATCTTGTTGAGGCGTTCGCCCAGAAAATGCTTGAGCTCGGACTCGGTAGCCTTCGCACCGGGCTTGAGCTTGACATAGGCAACCGGGGCTTCGCCGCGATACGGATCGGGGACGCCAATGACATTGGTTTCCTCCACCGCGGGGTGGGTCAGGAGGGCTTCCTCGACAACGCGGGGATAAACGTTGAAGCCCGAGCAGATGATCAGGTCCTTGATGCGATCAACGAGGAAGACATAGCCGTCTTCGTCGATATGGCCGACATCGCCGGTGCGCAGCCAGCCATCGCTGAAGGCTTCCGCATCGGCCTCGGGGTTGTTGTAATAGCCGGCCATGACCTGGGGGCCCTTGACCTGCAGTTCGCCATCGCGCCCGACGCCGACGACTTCGCCCGTGTCGACATCGACAAAGCGGATGTCGGTGGCGGGCAGGGGCATGCCGATGCTCATGGGCTTGGACGGGACGCGCAGGGCGGCACAACAAACCACGGGCGAGGCTTCGGTGAGGCCGTAGCCTTCGGCGAGCAGCGCCTTGGACTTGGTGGCGAACCTGGCGCGCACGTCATTGCTGAGCGCGGCGCCGCCGGAAATCACGACCTGCAGGCTGGCGAGCTGTTCGGCATGAACCGAGTCGGAACGCCCGAGTGCGGCGAGCAGGGTGGGGACCGCCGGCAGGACATTGGCCCGGGTGCGGGTAAACAGATCCAGCAGCGCCTTCATCTCGAAGCGCGGCAGCATGATCACGGGGGTGCCGTTGCACAGGGGCACGTTCATGCAAACGGTCATGGCAAAGATGTGGAAGAACGGCAGCACCGCCACGACCTTGGAGGGCGGGTAGAACAGATCGGCGCCCCATCTGTCGATCTGGCTCATATTGGCCGAAATATTGGCGTGGGTGAGCAGGGCGCCCTTGGGCAGGCCGGTGGTGCCGCCGGTATATTGCTGGACGGCAATATCGCGCTCGGGATCGATGACGACCGCATCCGGGGTTTCGCGGCGGGCGAGCAGCTTGTTGAGCGAGGTGATGTGGTCGCGGGCGGGGGAGCGCCGGAGATCGGCCAGGTCCTTGCGCTTGGCAATGGAATACAGCACGCGCTTGGTCAGCGGCAGGGCCTGGGGAAAATGGCACACAATGAGGTTCTTGACGTGGCCGCTCGCCACGAGCGCTTCGGCCTTGTCGAAGATCTGCTTGAGATCGAGGGTGATCATCAGCTCGGCGCCGGCATTGGCCATGATGTGGCTGAGCTCGGGCACGGTATAAAGCGGATTGCAGTTGACCACGGTGCCGCCGGCCCGCAGCACGGCATAATAGGCAATGGGATAGAACGGGGTGTTGGGCAGCATCAGCGCGACGCGGCTGCCCTTGCGGATGCCAAACTGGTGTTGCAGGGCGCCGGCGAGGGCAATGATGCTTTTGGCGAGCTCGCCAAAGCTGGTGGTGCCGCCCAGGAAATCGAGCGCGACGGCCGAGGGGTTCTTGGCGCAGCCGGCGAGCACCTGTTCATGGACGGGCCGGGTTTCGATGGTGACGTCCCAGCGAATGCCTTCGGGATAGCTGGCAATCCAGGGGCGCAAGGGTGCCGGCTCGGGATTGACCATATCCATCATGTGTTCCTCCTGCCGGGTTCCGGCCGGGCTGTTGCCCTGGTGCGGGAGCGGCGGCTGCTCCAATCGCGTGGGCTGAATTATCCCATGGCTTTACGTTAGCGTCAAACAGTTGCCGAGGCGTTGCCAAACCGATGACTTGCCAGAGCTACGTAAGCGGCGCGGAGTTGACGTTTAGGTAAAGCGAGCTAGATTAATCTGGACCGTGTAGGCTGTGCATCTGGCATCGAGGAGATTCTTGCCGTGGCGCTATTGATTATCGTGCTTGTTCTGGTGGCCGTAGCGGTGCTGGCGATCCGGCAGGCGCCGCTGTGGCAGTGGGGCGTAGCGGTGCTGGTCCTGGGGCTCCTGTCCGGGATCGATCTGGAGGAAGGGTACGAGCTGGGCGCGGCAGGGGTGATCCTGCTGGTGCTGCCGGGCCTCCTCATGCTCCTGCTCAGCATCGAGCCGATCCGCAAGGCGGTGGTGATGCGCCCGCTTTATGGGGTGGTCAAATCCATGTTGCCGCGGGTGTCGCGCACCGAACAGGAAGCGCTGGATGCCGGCACGGTTGGGTGGGATGCCGAGCTGTTTTCGGGCCGGCCGGACTGGAGCAAGCTGAGCGCCATACGGCCGCTGACCTTGTCGGCGGAGGAGCAGGCGTTCCTTGATGGTCCGGTGGAGCAGGTCTGCGCCATGATCAATGATTGGGATGCGCGGCATAACCGGGCCGACCTGTCGCCCGAAGTGTGGCAGTTTCTCAAGGATAACGGCTTTTTGGGCATGCTGATCGCCAAGGAGCATGGGGGGCTGGGGTTTTCGGCGCAGGCGCAATCCATGATCGTGTCCAAGGTCGCCAGCCGTTCGGTGGCGGCGGGGATCACGGTGATGGTGCCCAACTCGCTCGGGCCCGGCGAGCTGCTGGAGAAATATGGCACTCCCGCCCAAAAGGAGCGCTATCTCGGGCGGCTGGCGAAGGGGCAGGAAGTGCCGTGCTTTGCCTTGACGGGCGTGCATTCGGGCTCGGATGCCGGCGGGATGCGCGATATTGGCGTGGTGACCCGGGGCATGTTCGAGGGGCAGGAGGTGCTGGGGGTGCGCCTGTCCTGGGACAAGCGCTATATTACCCTGGCACCGGTGGCGACGCTGTTGGGGTTGGCGTTTATCCTCAAGGACCCGGACAATTTGCTGGGCCGTGGCGAGCATATCGGCATCACGCTGGCCTTGGTGCCGGCGGACCATCCCGGCGTCGAGATCGGGCGGCGCCATTATCCGTCGCGGCAGGCCTTCATGAACGGGCCGACCACGGGCAAGGACGTGTTCATCCCGCTCGATTTCCTGATCGGGGGCACCGCTTATGCAGGGCAGGGCTGGCGCATGCTGATGGAGTGCCTCTCCACCGGGCGGGCGATCTCGTTGCCGGCGATCGGCT
>JAQGKH010000358.1 GCA_028290225.1 Devosia sp.
CGCTCGATACGCGCGCTTCCGGCCTGACCGGTGCCCTGGACAGCCGCCTGGCTGACCTGACCAACGCGCTTGACGGTCGCGTCGGCGACTTCACCGAGGCCCTGGATGGTCGCGCCTATAGCCTCACCGCAGCGCTTGGCGCCCGCACCGAGGAACTAACGGCGGCACTGGACGAACGCACCACTACCCTCTCGAGCCAGATCGCTGCGCGCACCGACACCCTCACGGGCGAGCTCAGCACCCAGGCCGCGGCGCTGACCGGTGCACTGGACGCCCGCACCCAGGAACTGGCGGGCACCATCAACACCCGCACCCTCCAGCTCAACGATGCGCTGGGCGCGCGCACCCAGGCCTTGTCCGATACCCTCGCCACGCACACCACATCCATCGGCGAAACCATGGGCCTGCGTACCGCCGAGCTGGCCGACACCATCGCCCAGCAAAGCGAGGAAGCCCGCCAGCGTATCGACGCCTCCTTGCGCGAAGTCACCGACACCATGGCTGAACGCGTCAGCGGCATGTCCGAAGTGATCGCCGGCAAGGTTGCCGAGGTGAACACGCATCTGGGTGAAGGCCTCGACAGCGCCGTGGCCCGGATCTCGGATGCCGAGAACGGCGTTGCCGCGCGTCTCGATGCAGTCAGCGCCACGGTGGGCGAAAGCGCCCGCAAGGCCGCCGATCTCATTGAAACCGGCGTCAACATGGCACGGCGCGCCATCACCGACATGGTGGACCAGCGCCTGGGCACCCTGCCCGAAGCCATCACCGCCCGGGCCGACATCACCGCCGAGCGTCTCGCCGCCCTCAATGCCTCGATCAACACCTCGATCACCCAGTCCATGGCGGATCTGGAAGCGGGCGCGGACCGCATCGAGGAAACCATCGCGACCCGCATCACTGCGGCCACGCAAACCATTGCCGACGACGTCAGCACCACGGCCAACAGCATGGATGCCGCGGTGCGCGCGGCCATGGACCAGATCCGCTCTGCCGCCGCCAATATCGACGACATCGTTTCGGTCAAGGCAATCGGCGCCGTGGATACCATCGGCACCCGCATCGCCGAGATCAACCGCACGGTGGAAGAGCAAACCAGCGCCTTTGCCGCGCTGGTGAGCGAGCGCTCCGACCAGTTGCAGGGCGCCTTGCTGAGCCACGGCAATGTGCTGCGCGATGCCCTGGCGGACAATGCACGGGAAGCCGAAGCCATCATGTCGGCCTCCACCTCGCGCATCCTGTCCGACGTCACCTCGGCGCTGGGCAAGCTCAACGACTCCAACCTGCTGCTGCAGCGGGTGCTGGATGCCTCGACGGCCAACCTCGCCAATCTGGAAACCAGCGTCGCCCAGCAAACCGCGACCTATTCCGCCACCGTGCGCGATGCCATTGGCCAGACCGAAGAAGCCGGCCAGATGGTCAGCCAGCATGTCGGTGCGCTCCAGACCACCATCCGCTCCATGGTGGACGAGTTCTCCACCATGCTCGGCAAGCTCGACGTGGAAGCCGTCAACATGGACCGCGCCTCCACCGCGCTGGCCAGCACCGGCGACTTCGCCATCGAAACCCTCGAAGAACGCCGCCAGGCCATGGACGCGTTGGCCGCCAGCTTCACCTCGCGGGCCGATGACATCGACAACCGCATGCGCATGTTCGCCCAATCGATCGCCGATACGGTCAACGACACCGAACGCCGGCTGATCGGCGCCCGTCGCGCCATGGACGAAGCGCTGGACGCAACGACCCATACGGTCACGGACACGCTGGCCAACACCACAAATGCGGTGACCGAGGCCCTCAACCAGACCTCGACCCAGGTTGCCGAGGTGATCCATGCCAATACCAGCAGCGTCAATGACGCGATCTACGCCACCAATGAGCGCCTCAACTCCACGCTCAACGCCAGCACCGAACGGTTCGCCTCGACCCTCACCTCCAGTGCAGCCCAGGTGGATGGCGCCCTGCTCCGTGCCAGCGATGCCGCAGCCGGTGCGCTCAACGACACGGCGAGCACCGTCCGCTCGGCGCTGTCCGAGCAAACCGCGCAGGTCAATTCGGCGCTGGAGCAAAACGCCAACCGCGTTGCCGATATCCTGACCTCCACAGCCGGCAGCGTCACCGATGTGCTCAGCGCCACCACGAGCAGCCTTGCCGACACCATCAACGACAGCGCGGTTTCGGTGCGCAACGCCGTATCGAGCAATACCGGCGTGCTGCGCCAGGCCATCGATCAAAGCACTGGCACCTTCCGGCAGGCCCTCGACCAGACCAGCGACGACGTCGCCTCGCGTTTGGGCGATTTCCGCAGCACGGCGGAAACCGAAAGCGAGCGCGCCAGCGCTGCGCTGCAGGAGGCGCAGGCCCAGATGATCGCCGACATGCAGCGGGCATTGGAGGACGCCACCCGGCGCTTCAACGACACGGCCCGCGCCATGCGCGACACCGCCCGCGAAGTGGGCTCCGAACTCGAAGCGACCCGCTCCGAACTGGCCCGCGGCGTTGCCGAACTGCCCGAGGAAACCCGCGCCAGTGCCGCCGCCATGCGCCGCGTCGTTGCCGAGCAGATCGAAGCCTTGAGCGAACTCAACGCCATCGTACGCTCGCAACCCGCCACCCACGACCTGCATGATCGCCGCCCCGCCCAGCGTGTCGCCGCTCCGCGCCAGGACCTGCCCCGTGCCGAAGCCAGCTCCCCGCAGCCGCGCATGGAGGTTCGCGAGAACGTGCCCGAGCCAGTTCGCCAGCGTCAGCCGGAACTGGCCCGCCAGGCTCAGCCCGAGCCCCAGCGCCAGCCGGCGCCCGAGGCGCCTCGCCAGGTGCTGGTTGATCCGATCCGCGCCGCCGAACCCGCTCCCGAGCGGCGCGAGCCCCGCCCCGCACCAAGCGCACCAGCGCCGACCCCGGCCCAGGCCAGTGCCGAAGCCGACGCCGCTGCGGCTCCGCAGGATACCGGCGGCTGGCTGCGTGATGTGCTGCGCAATGCGTCAGCCAAGCAGGCCAGCACCCAGCAACCGGCCCAGCCACAAGGCTTGTCCGGGCTGACCGAGGATATCGCTCGTGCCATCGACGATGCCGCGCTGGGCGATGCCTGGGGCCGCTACCAGGCCGGCGAGTCCAACGTGTTCTCGCGCCGGATCTATACGCTGACCGGTCAGGGCACCTATGACGATGTCCGCAAGCGCATCCAGCGCGATACCGATTTCGCCCGCACGGCCCAGGCCTATATGGGGGAATTCGAGCAACTGCTGAAACGCGCCGCCGCCGGCCCGAGCGCCGCTGCTGAAACCCGCGAATACCTGCTGTCCGATCGCGGCAAGGTCTACACCATGCTGGCTCATGCCAGCGGCCGGCTGAACTAAGCCCGCTCGTTCGAACAAGGAAAAAGGCCCCGACATGTTGGGGCCTTTTTCATGGGGAGGTGTTTGCCCCCGTGGTGCAACTGCGCAGGCCCGCAGCGGATTGCGGGCCTGCGCTTCAACAGGTGGGCCCCACCCTGCCAAGGGCTTTTTGCGCCCAGGCTTGGCGTGCCCTGCGAGAACGCCCAGCCCGGCCAGCACCCTTGCACGGCCGGGCCGGATCGGCGTCGGCGGCGTTGATTGTGCGGGGGGCTGTCCGCAACGCCGGTGCGGGCACAGGCGGGGGGTCAAACCCGATCTGCTGTCCGACCGGTATCGGGCACCATTGGCTGGCCCGCCCTATCCCTCTGGCTCATCCACGGCTGCAAGCAAACGGCTCCTGGATGGCGCTGAACCACCCCAAGGCCGCCGCACCGGCGTGCGGCAGCGATGGCGGAATATTGATTGTCCATTGCGGTGCTAGCTGACGGCCTTGGGCTGCTTGAGCCGCAGCGAAACGGCGACGCAGCCTGCACCGACCGCCGCCATGCCGGCCGCGGCCAGAAAGGCATGGGCGCCCCAGTTGGCGACCAGCCAGCCAAACGCCACGGCGGCCAGCACGGACATTGCTTGTTGCCCGACGGTGAACAGGCTCTGGGTTTCGGCCGCGATGTCTTCGCCGGTCCAGTTGGCGATGAAATGCACGCAACCCAGATAGCCCAGAGCAAAAGTGATGCCGTGCGACAATTGCAGCAGCACCAGCACCGCCACTGGCGGCGAAAACGCCATGGCGGTCCAGCGCAGCACGGCGACCGCGGCGGATGCCAGGATCAGGTGCCGGGCAGAAATGCGCCCGCCAAAGCGTTTCCAGGCGAACATCATGGCCGCTTCCGAGCCGGCGCCCAGCGCAATCAACGGACCGATAATGGCTTCGGAAATGCCCTGCTCCTTCCAAAGCAGGGAAGCGAAGGCGTTGAGCACGAAATGGGTGCCGAACACCATGCAAAAGCCGAGCAAGGGCAGGACGAACCAGGGCTGCGCCAGCATTTGCCGCACGCTGCCCCGGCTGGGGCTGAGGCTGCTGATTGGCAATTGTTCGGGCGGCGCGCGGAACCGGGGCAGCTGCAGCGACACCAGCGCCCGCAGCATCGTCAGCCCGACAAACAACGGGACGAACACGCCCGATCCCAGCCACACCACCAGCAAGCCGGTCAGGGCGTTGAACAACATGAACCCGACTGTGCCCCAGGCACGGATGCTGCCGAAATCACTGCCGTTGCGCCGCGTCAACCGCATGGTTGCGGCATCAAGGACCGGACCGATCCCCCCGCCTGGCAGCGACGCCAAGGTCCAGACCAGCAGGATACCCACGAAATCATTGGCGACGAACAGCCCAAGCGGCGCGACGCCGGCGATCAGCGCCCCGACCACGATCACCTGCCGCCAGTCCTGGGCGCGATCGGCGATCCGCCCCACCACCAGATTGAGCGCGAGAATGGCGAACACCGGAACCGCGTTGATCAAACCGATCTGCTCGGGCGTGATGCCCTTTTCCGCCAGCCAGATCGGCAGGAACATCACGGCCGCCCCCGGCCCCATGTAAAAGGTCAGGTAGAAGAAGGTCGTGCGCAGTTCGGGCGTGAGCAAGGCAGTTGATCCAGCAGTCCGCGTCATGTGGCATCCCGCGGGGGCCGCAGGCGCAGGGACAGCAATACGCAGCCGATCCCCAGCACCGACAGGGCCGAAATGGAAAGGTAGGACACCACGCCGATATGAGCCACCAGCCACCCAAAGCCAGCCAGGGTCACGACGAGGGTCGCCTGTTGCAGCATTGTGGCAAAGCCCTGCGCCTCGGCGGCGATGTCCTCGCCGGTCCAGTTGGCGATGAAGTGCACCACGCCGAAATAGCCGACCCCATAGCTGATGGCGTGCAGCGTCTGGAGCGCAAACAGCACTGCCACGGGTGGATCCATCGCCATGCCGCTGAACCGCACCAGGCTGGCGATGCAGGCGGCAAGGATCATGTTGCGGGCGGTCACGCGCTTGCCGAAGCGCTGCCACAAGAACATCATCACGGCTTCCGCCAGGGCGGAGGTGGCGACCAGGGGCCCAATGAAATAATCGGGCACCCCATGCTGGTGCCACAGCAGGGCGGCAAAGCTGCCCAGCACGCCATGGCCGGCATTGATCAGCGCAAAGCCCAGCAATGGCAGCACGAACCAGGGCTTGAGCGCGGCGCTCAGCTTGGCCGGCGCCGGGTTCAGCGCCGCCAGCGTTGGCAAGGGGTCCGGTGCCCGGAAGCGTGGCAGTTGCAGCGACATCAGGGCGCGCAACAGCGAAATGGCAAAGAACAGCGGCACGAAAGCTGCAGTGCCAAAGGCCATCACCGCCAGCCCGACGCTCGAGGCCGAGATCACATAGCCAACCGTGCCCCAGGCCCGGATGCTGCCGAAATCGCCACCGGTACGCTGCACGAGGCGCATGGTAGCAGCATCCACCACCGGGGGAATCAATCCCGAGCTCATGGCGCACAGCGCCCACACCAGCACGATGCTCCAGAAGTCGCTGACGAAAAACAGCGCCACCGGAAACGCGCCGGCCAGCAGCGCCATGGCGACGATCACGGTGCGCCAGTCCTTGGCCCGATCCGCCAGGCGGCCAACCACAAGATTGAGCAGCAGCAAGCCGGCGACGGGCGCCGCGCCGACAATGCCGATCTGGTCGGGCTGGATGCCTTTTTCGCTCAGCCAGATCGCCAGGTAAACCGAGCTGACCGCCATCGGCGCGAACACGGTGGTATGAAACAAGGAAGCGCGCAGGGCGGCATTGCCCCACCACGCAGATGCCGACGCCATGAAAGAAAAACTCCGGGCAAATCGCCCATGCGGCAAGCTTTGCCGGACCGCCCCCGGAGTTCAAGAGCAGATCAGCAACGTTGCCGCTTATTTCCGTCCAAACAGCGGCCGACCGCTAGGAAGCGCGGCGCAACCGGAACTTGCGCGGCTCGCTTGCCACCATGTCGGTCCACTTGACGAGCTCGAACTCGCCGTCGGCGGTCTCGAGCACCGCGGTGCAGCTTTCCACCCAGTCACCGGTATTGATGTAGTGGATGCCCAGGCGCTCATGCATGTCGGCGAAATGGATATGGCCGCAGATCACCCCATCGACACCCGATTGCTTGGCCTCGTGCACCAGGGCCTCCTCGAAGCGCCCGATCACCGAAACGGCATTCTTGACCTTCTGTTTGGCCCAGGCGGACAGCGACCAGTATTGCAGGCCCAGGCGTCGCCGCACCCAATTGATCGCGATGTTGACGCGCAGGGCGGCATTGTAAGCCCAGTCCCCCACATGGGCGAGCCATTTGGCATTCATCACGACGACGTCGAACTGGTCGCCATGGATCACCAGATA
>JAQGKH010000147.1 GCA_028290225.1 Devosia sp.
CGATGTCACCGGGGTGCTGGAAGATGCCCTCATCAAGGTAACCGAAGCCGAGGAGATCGAGGCGCGCTTCGTCAAGGCGGCGCGCAAAGGGGTGATCGAGCGGCGGCTGGATCGCGATGCCATTGCCGATGCGGTGGCGGCGGGTGTGCTCAATGATAATGAAGCGGGGATCATGCGGGCGGCCGACCAAGCGACGGAACGCGCGGTGCGGGTCGATGATTTCGATCCTGACCGCCTGGCGGTGGAACCGGCACGGAGGGCCGCGCAATGATGGAAGACCTGTTGGACAGACCGATGCTGCCCTTTGCGGAGCTCACAGGGTCATGGCGCTTCCACAGTGATGTGGAGGGGATCGGCTGGCTGACGCTCGATACCCCCAATGCGCCGGTCAACACGCTGAGCACCGCGGCGATCCTCGAGCTGGAAGAACTGGTGGAGCGGATCGAAGGGCTGGCGGCAAAGCGCGAACTGCTGGGCGTGGTGCTGCTGTCGGCCAAGGATAGCGGCTTTATCGCGGGCGCCGATATCCGCGAGTTCGATGACATGGACCTGGCGGCACTGCCCGAAGCGCTGCGGCGCACCCATGCCTTGTTCGAGCGGATCGAGAACCTCAAGATCCCCGTGGTCGCCGGCATTCATGGCTTTTGCCTGGGAGGGGGGCTGGAGCTGGCGCTGGCTTGCCACTACCGGATTGCCGTCAATAACGACAAGACGCGGATCGGCTTTCCCGAGGTCAATCTGGGGATCTTTCCGGGCTTTGGCGGCACCGGCCGCGCGATCCGGCAGGCGGGGCCGGTGGATGCCATGGGGATCATGCTGACGGGCAAGACGCTGCGGGCGGGCGCGGCGCGCAAGCTGGGGCTGGTCGACAAGCTGGTGCGCCACCGCGACAGCCTGCGCTGGGAAGCGCGCAAGGCTGTTTTGCAGAAGCGGCGGTCAACCCAAGCGCCGATCACCAAGCGGGTTATGGCCATGGGGCCGTTGCGCGGCTATGTGGCGGGCAAGATGCGCGAGCAGGCGGCCAAGAAGGCGCGGCGCGAGCATTATCCCGCGCCTTACGCGCTGATCGATCTGTTCGAGCAGCACGGCAATGACTGGCGCGCCATGCTGGCGGGCGAGATCGAGGCCTTTGTGCCGCTGATGGGCTCGACCACCGCGACCAATCTGCGGCGGGTGTTCTTTTTGTCCGAGGGCCTCAAGAAGCAGGCGGCCAAGGGACACCAGTTCCGGCGCGTGCATGTGATCGGGGCGGGAGTGATGGGCGGCGATATTGCCGCCTGGTGCGCGTTGCGCGGCATGAGCGTGACGCTGCAGGACCTCGACATGGACCGTATCAAGCCGGCGCTGGAGCGCGGCAAGGCCTTGTTCAAGAAACGGCTGAAGAAGCGCTTTGAAGTCGACACCGCGATGTTGCGGCTGCAGGCGGACCCGCAGGGCAAGGGTGTGGCCCGGGCCGATGTGATCATCGAGGCGGTGGTCGAGAACCTCGAGGTCAAGCGCAAGATCTTTGCGGAGCTCGAAGGGCAGTTGAAGCCGGGAGCGATCCTGGCGACCAATACGTCATCGATCGAGCTGGAGCGGATTGCCGAAGGACTGGCGGATCCGGCGCGGCTCATGGGCCTGCATTTCTTCAACCCGGTGGCGCAGCTGCCGCTGGTGGAGGTGATCCGGTCCAGCTTCAATACGGATGCCGATATCGGCAAGGGAGCAGCCTTCGCGGTGGCGATCGGCAAGTCGCCCGTGGTGGTCAAGTCGGCGCCGGGCTTTCTCGTTAATCGCGTGCTGATGCCCTATATGCTGGGTGCGGTGGAACGGGTGGAGCGCGGCGAAAGCCCCGAACTGCTGGATGCGGCGGCAGTGGCGTTCGGCATGCCCATGGGGCCGATCGAACTGATGGATACGGTTGGCCTCGATGTCGGGCAGTCGGTAGCGACGGAGCTGGGGCATCCCGTGCCGGAAGGATCGCGGTTCGCCGAGCTGGTGCGCCGGGGCAAGCTCGGGCGCAAGAGCGGGCAGGGCTTTTACTCCTGGAAGGACGGCAAAGCAGAAAAGGGCGAAACCCCGGTGCATGCCGACCTGGCGGGGCTGGGGCGCGAACTGGTGCAGCCGCTGGTGGATACAACCGAGATCGTGGTGGCCGAGGGCGTGGTCGCCAATGCCGATCTTGCCGATATCGGGGTGATCATGGGGACCGGTTTTGCGCCGTTTCTGGGCGGGCCGTTGCAGGCGCGCCGGGATGGGCGGGCGTGATGGCTAGCATTGGTTGTGGCGGCGCTTTCGTTTTCTCCCCCTTGAGGGGAGGACGGGGCGGGGGATGGTCCGGTGGATCACGGATGGACCCCCTCCCTCAATCCCTCCCCTCAAGGGGGAGGGAGGCGATTGAGCCGATGGCTCGTGCCGGGACGGCGCTGCGGGTCGCTGCGGGGATGCTGGAGCCGCCAGTCCGTGGCAAGCCAACCCCCACCCTTGATCCCTCCCCACAAGGGGGAGGGTGTCGACTGAAATTGCGGAGCCACGCAGATGACATGGCCGGAGAGCAACATGACTGAACTGCGCAAAGTCGCGATTGTGGGGTCAGCCCGTATTCCGTTTGCGCGGGGGCATACGGCTTATCAGGAGCAGAGCAATCTTTCGATGCTGGCCGCGGCGCTGGGCGGGCTGGCAGAAAAATACGGGCTCAAGGGCGAAAAGATCGACGAGGTGATGGCGGGCGCGGTGATCGGCCATAGCCGCGACTTCAACCTGGCGCGTGAAGCGGTGCTGGATGCGGGGTTGTCGGCGCGCACGCCCGCCACCACCATGCAGATCGCCTGCGGCACAAGCCTGCAGGCGGCGCTGGCACTAGGCGCCAAGATCGCAGCGGGGGAAATCGACAGCGCTATTGCGGCGGGGGCCGACAGCATCAGCGACAGCCCGGTGGTGTTCGGCGACAAGTTCCAGCACCGGATGATCGATCTGTCCAAGGCCAAGTCGCCGCGCGACAAGCTCGAGGTATTCAAGGGCTTTTCCCTGGGCGAGCTGACGCCGGTGGCCCCCTCGACCCAGGAGCCGCGCACGGGGCTGTCCATGGGGC
>JAQGKH010000170.1 GCA_028290225.1 Devosia sp.
TCGCTCCTCATCTGCAAGCGGCCCTTGATGATTGGGACCACGCGGCGCCCCGGCTCGCCGCCCTTGCCGCCGAGCTCGACGCGGGTGCCATAGCGGGTCAACCCTTTGAAGCCACGGAGGCATTGGCCCCGCTGCCGCGGGCTTACCAGTGGATCGATGGCTCGGGTTATCTCAGCCATCTCGAACGTGTTCGCACCCTGCGCGGCAGCAAGGACGCGGAACTGCAATCCACCCGCCCTCTGCTCTATCAAGGCGGCTCGGATACCCTGCTGGCCCCCACAGCGCCCATTATTGTGCCCGAGGGCGACCTGGCGCTTGATTTCGAGGCGGAGATCGCGGTGATCATCGGCCCCGTGCCGATGCGCCCCTCGCGCGAGGAAGCCGCAGCGGCCATTCGCCTTGTAACCATCTGCAACGACGTGTCCTTGCGCCGGCTGGTGGCGCAGGACCTTCAGGGCGGCTTCGGCTTTTTCCATGCCAAGCCGTCCACCGTGTTCGGCCCCATCGCGATTACGCCTCAGGCCCTGGGTAGCGCCTGGAGCAATAATCGCCTGCATCTGCCGCTGCGGGTGGAGGTCAATGGCAGTTTGATCGGCCAGCCCAATGCCGGGCTCGACGTGCAGTTCGATTTTGCCGATCTGATCACCGAGGCTGCCCGCACGCGCAGCCTTGCGGCCGGCACCATCATTGGCGGCGGGACGGTGTCCAACCGCCACGACGAAAACCTGCCCACCAAGCGCGACGGCATCGGCTTTGCCTGCCTTGCCGAACTGCGCACCGTGGAGAAAATCAAGTTCGGTCGGGCGCGCACGCCATTTCTGCAGCCCGGCGACACCCTGCGCATCGCAGCGCTGGACGCTGGGGGACATGCGCCTTTCGGTGAAATCAGGCAGCAAGTTGCCCAGATTGAACGCACGGCTTGATCAGCGCGACGCCATGGGCTTGATTTCCGGGCGATGCCGGCCGATGGTGGCAGCATGAAGATCGACGTTAATCCCATTAACGCCTGCATTATTACCTGCTAACCACCACTTGGCAGCGCGGTCTTCTTTATCCAAAATACCTGATACTCGAAGCGCCCGCAGCCAGTGCCCATCCGCATGGCCAGGACGTCAACATGAATTCGGGACTGCCGCCGCTTTCGCTGTACAACACGCTGACGCGCAAGGAGGAGCCGTTCGAGCCCCTGGATGGCGGCAATGTGCGGCTCTATGTTTGCGGCCCCACCGTTTACGACTTCGCTCATATCGGCAATGCGCGGCCCGTTATCGTGTTCGACCTGCTGTTCCGGCTGCTGCGGCATGTCTACGGGCCCAAGCACGTCACCTATGTGCGCAACATCACGGACGTTGATGATAAGATCAATGCCAGAGCCGCTCGCGATTATCCCAGCTTGCCGCTGAACGAGGCCATTCGCGAAGTCACCGAAAAAACGGCAACCCAGTTTGCTGCCGACGCGCAGGCGCTTGGGGCGCTGGAGCCGACCTACCAGCCCCGGGCGACCGATTTCGTGCTGCCCCGGCCCGACGGCAAACCCGACATGGTCAGCCTGATCGAACAGCTGATCGCGCGCGGTCACGCCTATGAGGCAGCCGGGGAAGTGCTGTTCGATACCACCTCAATGCCCGATTACGGCCGGTTGTCCGGGCGCAATCTTGAAGACAATCTTGCCGGGGCTCGCGTTGCGGTCGACACCCACAAGAGGAACCCGGCCGATTTCGTACTCTGGAAACAATCCAGCGCCCAAGAGCCGGGCTGGGATAGCCCCTGGGGGCGCGGCCGCCCCGGCTGGCACATCGAATGCTCGGCTATGAGCGCGGCTTATCTGGGTGAAACTTTCGACATTCATGGCGGCGGCCTCGACCTGATCTTTCCGCACCATGAAAACGAAATCGCCCAATCACGGTGCGCCCACGGCACGCGCGAAATGGCACGCGTCTGGATGCACAACGGGTTCCTCCAGGTCGAGGGGCAGAAAATGTCCAAGAGCCTGGGCAATTTCATCACCATCAACGAGCTGCTCGCGACGGATAAATTCGGCGGCCGCATCTGGCACGGCGAGGTGTTGCGGCTGGCCATGCTGATGACCCATTACCGCGAGCCGATCGATTTTTCGGTCCGGCGATTGGAAGAAGCAGAAACCAAGCTGCGCGACTGGCAGCGGGCTGCTGCCGGCGCCGAAACCGGTGAGGGCGATCAGCCCGATGCCAGCGTCGTGGCTGAACTGGCGCGAGATCTTAATTTCCACCGCGCGTCGGTTGCGCTGGACGTGATCGCTAAAAAGGCAAGTCGTGGTCAGGCTGAGGCCAGGCACTGCCTTGCGGCCACGCTGCGCTTTTTAGGCTTCAGCCTCGATAGCCTTGTCGCTGACGACCAAGGGCTGGAGGAGCCGGCCCATGTCGTGCAGGCTGTTGCCGCTCGCTTGAGCGCGCTCAATGACAAGGACTTCGCCACCGCCGACCGCATCCGCAACGAGCTGGCCGAGCAGAGGATCGCCCTCATGGACTTCAAGGATCCAGCGACCGGAGAGCGGCGCACCCGATGGGAGCTGAAGCGGTGAACCCGACAGGAAGTGCGATGGAGGCCCATACGGGCGGTTGCCAATGCGGGGCAGTGCGGTTCCGCGTCAAGCTCCTTGGCCGCGCCTCCATCTGCCATTGCCGCATGTGCCAGAAGGCGTTCGGCGGGTTCTTTGGCCCGCTGGTCACCGCCCATGATGCAGTTTGGACCCGGGGCGAACCGAAATGGTATCAAAGTTCCAACGCGGCCCGCCGCGCTTTTTGCGCCGATTGCGGCACCCCGCTCGCCTATGAAACCCGGTTCGGCCTTGAGCTCGCCATCGGCGCCTTCGATGACCCCACGGTTGCCGCCCCCGCATTGCAGGTCAATCCCAACGACAAGCTGCCGTTCTTTGACCAGCTGACAAGCCTGCCCGTGCGCACCCAAACCAGCGACGAATGGCGTGACTTTCTCGCCGGTATCCATTCCAACCAGCATCCCGATCACGACACATCGGACTGGCCCCCACGCGAGGGCAACCCATGAGCCATCTGCGCAGCTTCTACCCGCCCATTGAGCCCTACGCCTCGGGTCACCTCGATGTCGGGGATGGACACGCCATTTACTGGGAGCGTGTCGGCACGCCCGGCGCCAAGCCGGCCGTGTTCTTGCATGGCGGCCCTGGCGGCGGCCTGAACCCGGGCCAGCGCCGGGTGTTCGATCCTGCCCGCTACGACGTGTTGTTGTTCGACCAGCGCGGCTGCGGCCGCTCGCGCCCCCATGCCTCGCTGGAGCACAACACCACCTGGGATCTGGTCACGGACATTGAAAAGCTGCGCGAACTCGTTGGGGTCGATCGCTGGCTGGTTTTTGGGGGCTCCTGGGGCTCGACCCTGGCGCTCGCCTATGCCCAGACCCATCCGCAACGCGTGAGCGAACTGGTGCTGCGGGGCATCTTCACGCTGCGCCGCTCCGAACTGCTCTGGTATTATCAGGCGGGAGCATCCAACCTTTACCCCGACAAGTGGGAAGGCTTTGTTGCCCCCATTCCCGAGGCCGAACGCGGTGATCTCATCGCGGCCTACCACAAGCGCCTGACCGGCAAAGATCCCCTGCTGCAGCTGGAAGCAGCCAAGGCCTGGGCAAGTTGGGAAGGCGAAACCCTGACGCTGCTGCCTGATCCCGCAGTCAGCGAAGCCTTCTACGACCCCCATTACGCCCTGGCCTTTGCCCGCATCGAGA
>JAQGKH010000172.1 GCA_028290225.1 Devosia sp.
GGGTTCCTCCAAACTAGGCAATACCGGCATCGGTAAGCCCACGGGGGCCGTGGCCTTGGCTTTGGACGGCTTGCGCAGCGCGCCGCCCTCGACCGTGACAAAGCTCGGGCAAAAGCCCTTCACGCAGGAGTAGTCCTTGTTGCAGGAGTTCTGGTCGATGACGCGCTTGCGGCCCAGCGGGGTTTCCAGCGGCAAAATCGAGACACAGTTGGACTGCACGCCGCAATCGCCGCAGCCTTCGCACACCTCCTCGTTGATGACCACGCGCTTGGGGGGATCGACCAGTTCCTTGCGCTTGCGGCGGCGGCGCTTTTCAGCCGCGCACACCTGCGCATAGACGATGACGGACACGCCCTTCTTGTCCCGCAGGCTCTTTTGCAGTGCGTCCATGGTGTCGCGGTGGCTGATGGGAACGCCGGCCGGCAGCCCGGCCATGCCTTGGTAAAGGTCGGGCTCATCGGTCACCAGGTAGATGTGCTCCACGCCTTCGGCGGCCACCTGCTGCAGTATTTGCGGCACGGTGGGCGCGCCTTCGACCGGCTGGCCGCCGGTCATGGCGACCGCGTCATTGACGAGAATCTTGTAGGTGATGTTGACACCGGCCGCCTTGGACGCGCGAATCGCCAGCGAGCCCGAGTGCATGTAGGTGCCGTCGCCCAGGTTGGCAAAGATGTGCTCGGTCGCGGTGAAATGCGACTGCCCGATCCACGAGACGCCCTCGCCGCCCATCTGGGTGAACGTCTCGGTGCTGCGGTCCATCCACTGGGCCATGTAGTGGCAGCCGATGCCGGCGACGGCGCGCGAGCCCTCGGGCACCTTGGTCGAGGTGTTGTGCGGGCAGCCCGAGCAGAAGTAAGGCAGGCGCGAGCCCAGGTCCACCCGCGTGAAGCCGTCAGCCGCCTTGCATTCAATCAGGTATTCGCGGCCCTTGGGGTCAAGGGATTCGACGCCCAGCACCTTGGCAATGCGGGCGGCCAGCACATTGGCAATCGCCGCTGGCGTCAGTTCGCCGTTGGGCGAGAGCAAGATGCCGCCGTGCGGCACCTGCACCCATTCGCCGGTTTCGTCGTACTTGCCGACCACACGCGGGCGCGAGGCGAGGGGCGAGTTGTAGAGCTGCTCCTTGATCTGGTACTCGATGATCTGGCGCTTTTCCTCGACCACCACGATCTCGTCCAGGCCGTCAGCGAACTCCAAAATGCACTGCGGCTCGAGCGGCCACGACACGCCGATCTTGAGCAGGCGCACACCCATGGCCTTGGCCGTATCGTCGCTGATGCCCATCATCGCCAGCGCTTCGCGCACATCGAGGTAGCTCTTGCCGGTGGTCACGATGCCCAGCTTGGCGCTGGGCGCGCTCCAGTCCTGGCGGTTGAGCTTGTTTAGCCGCACATAGTCGAGCAGCGCATACAGGCGCTGGCGCTGCAGGCGGTTTTCCTGCTCCAGCGGCGGGTCGGGCCAGCGGATGTGAAAGCCGTCGGCCGGAATCGGGTAGCTGTCCGGAATCTTGATCTCGACGGCCATCGGGTCGATCTCGAACGACGAGGAGGACTCGATGGTGTCGCTGATCGACTTGAAGCCGACCCAGCAGCCCGAGTAGCGCGACATGGCGTAGCCGTGCAGGCCGAACTCGATGAACTCGCGCACGCCCGACGGGTTCATCACCGGAATCATCGCCGCGATGAAGGCGTGCTCGCTCTGGTGGGGCAGGCTCGACGACTTGCAGGAATGGTCGTCGCCGGCGATCAGGAGCACGCCGCCGTGCTTGGCGCAGCCGGCGATGTTGCCGTGCTTGAAGACGTCGCCGCTGCGGTCCACGCCCGGGCCCTTGCCGTACCACAGCGCAAAGACGCCATCGACCGTGGCCTTGGCGTCCAGGCTGAGCATCTGCGAGCCCCAGACCGCCGTGGCGGCCAGTTCTTCATTGAGGCCCGGAACGAACTTGATGTTGTGCGCGTCCAGGTGCTTGCTCGCCTTCCACAGTTCCTGGTCCACGGCGCCCAGCGGCGAGCCCCGGTAGCCGGAGACAAAGCCGCCGGTGTTCAGGCCGGCCGCGGCATCGCGCTGTTTTTGCGCCAGCAGCAGGCGCACCAGGGCCTGGGTGCCCGTCATGTACACCCGGCCCGCAGGCTTGGTGTACTTGTCCTGCAGCGTGACCGTGGTATTCAACTCATTAAGGCTCATGGCTTTTCCTGGCGTTTTTAAGGGTTGCAGTTGTCTCGTCAAACAGTTTCACCCATCCTGTTATGTTTGTAAAATTCAAATACTTGCTACCCAGTATTGGAAAAATCGATGCCCATTCTTCAGCCCGCCATCCGCTTCACCCTGCGCCAGCTACAGTACTTCAGGGCAGTCGCCCGGACCGGCCAGATTTCCCTGGCGGCGATTGAACTGCATGTCACCCAGTCAACCATGACATCGGCCATCGCGGAGCTGGAACGGGTGCTGGGCACGCTGCTGTTCGAGCGCAGCCGCAGCGGCATGGCGTTGACCTACGATGGCCACCTGTTCCTCCAGCATGCCCATGCGGTGCTGGAAGTGGCCGACGAGGCGGCGCGGCATCCGTTTCGCGACCGCAACGAGGTGTCGGGCACTCTGCATCTGGCGGCCAGCTACACGGTGCTGGGCTACTTCTTGCTGCCCTTTGTGGCCAAATTCCAGAAACGGCATCCGGGCGTTCGCATCGTGCCGGTGGAGCAGGACCGGGCGCAGATCGAAGCGAGCATCAGCGCGGGTGAGTTGGAACTGGCCGTGGCGCTGACGTCGAACATCCCGAACGTCAAGCGCTTCGGGCAGTTGCCGCTGGCCCGCTCGCGGCGCCAGCTTTGGGTGGCTGCCAACCACCCGCTGGCCGACGCGCCCCAGGTGGCGCTGGAGGACGTGATGCCGTTCCCCTACATCCTGCCGCTGGTGGACGAAGGCCACCTCGCGGCCATGCGCTTTTGGGAACAGGCCGGGTTGCAGCCCCCCACCCTGCTGCGCACCTCGTCGATGGAGGCGGTGCGGGAAATGGTCGCGCTGGGCCTGGGCGTCACCATCCTGTCGGACATGGTGTTTCGCCCCTGGTCGCTGGACGGCCGGCGCATCCGCAC
>JAQGKH010000199.1 GCA_028290225.1 Devosia sp.
GTCCTTGTCTTGGCTAGCATGGCGGTGAGCGGCCTCACATCTCAAAAACTGCAATGGTTCCAGAGACGAAATGTTGGCAGTTCCACCTTCCCGACGCTGACAGCAAACGTCGTTACTAGATCGCCGGTCGGAGCCCCGATGACACCCCAGACCGCTCCAGTTGTGGCCTGACCTGAGCCTGCTTGCCGCTCTTTTCAATGCCCCATTGCGCCACCTGGGGAGTAAAGCGCCCTCGTATTTTTTTTCTGGCGGACTGCGTATGCCTACTTAGATCTTCCAAATGTCTCTTCCCTGTTGATCTGTTCTTCGTCACTCCTGAGCTAGTCTTGTACCGGTGGGGGCAGGTGTGGGCCGGATGTTGGGATTTTTCAGGCGCTTACTTCGCCTCTTCTCCGGCAGGCGCCGAACGAAGATCCGGCAGAACCGCACCCAACCAAGCACACCCACGCCGCTTCCACAGCCCCTTGTGCTGCGAGGCCCATGTTGGGTGATCGACGGCGACACCATCGTCATCGACAAGCGCCATATTCGCCTTGCGGGAATTGATGCGCCCGAACTCGATCACCCTTGGGGGCAGCGCTCCAAATGGGCGTTGGTGCAGCTCTGCAAAGGCAAGGTAGTCACTGCCCACATCAAGCCCGAACTCTCGTATGATCGCCTTGTTGCGCAGTGTTTTCTGCCCGACGGGCGTGACCTGGCAGCCGAACTCGTCAGCTGCGGCCTGGCTCTCGACTGGCCGAAATTCTCAGGTGGCAAATATCGGCACCTTGAGCCGGCAGATGTCCGCCGCAAGCTATGGCGCGCCCATGCGCGTCAGAACGGAACCTGGCAACCAACAATAAACAACTGACGCCGCCGCCCCTTTGCCCGGCCCGCTCCTCGCGCGATTCCGGCCATTGCCACGCCACCGGCAGCGCGAGCTTTCATCACCATGCCTCTCTCCCCGTTTCGGCTGCTGTTCCTTCTTGAATAAGTGCCGGGGATCGGCAACACGGGCGCATCTGTCGGTGGAGTCCAAACATGAACGCCCCTTCTTCCACCATTCACAACGATATCTCCTTGCACCAGCTGCGGATCTTCACCGCCGTGGCGCGGGCAGTGACCCTGACGGAAGCCGCAAAGCAGCTGGGCATCACGCAGCCATCCCTGTCGCAGCAGCTGTCGCGCCTCGAAGCCTTGGTGGGAACGCGGCTGTTCAACCGGCGGCCGGGCGAAATGGAACTCACCGAAGCTGGTCAATATCTGCTGCCCAGGGCCGAACACATGCTGCGCGGAATGCGTGAGCTCGAAGACGGGCTGATGGAATATGTGACCGGCAGGCGGACTACGATCCGCATCGCGGGCATCACCTCGGTGTTGCGCACCCTGCTGCCGGGGGCACTGACCCGAGTGCGAAAGATATTCCCTCAGATCGATTTCGATATCGAGGATCGGGCCCCTCCCGACATCCTCGACCTGCTTTATGACCGCCGGATCGCGGTAGGCCTCCTGGCTGAAAACTCGGTGCCGGACTCGGGGGGCGGATTTGCCCAGATCAGCTTGCTGGCCGATGAGCATGTACTCGCCGTTCCCGCCCACCTTGATCTTTCGGGTATCACCGATCCGGCTGGTGAGCTGAGCGCGGAGGATTACGCCACACTCAACCAGTCCATCCGCTTTTCCTTCGGCACCCAGCAAACCAGACGCGTACAGAACTGGTACGAACGGCTGTTTCCCGACAGCAGCGTGGTCGCCCAATGCCGCAGCTTTGAGGTGGCGGCCGAGCTGGTGCGTGCCGGTGCAGGCATTTGCCTTGTGCCCACTTTATCGCTGCTGCACGGCGCCGAAACGCTTGGCGGGGTGCGCCTATATCGGGTCAATGCGGTGACGCGCAGGATTGTGGCGCTTATGCCTTCGCAGTATCAGCGGATCGAGCCCTACCGCAGTTTCATTGCTGCGCTCGAGCAGGCCAGCAAAGCCATTGCCATGCCCGAGATCCTGGCCGTTCCCCCGTTCCTCGACGGCGGGCCCGAAGCCCGGTTCTAGCGGCGGGACACACCACCCTATCCCATATCGCCAAAGCTATGAGCGCCATAGATTGCTGCTCGCAGGCGCTATTTCGCACCATGGTGCGGGGCACATTCGCCCCGTGCAATGAGGAGAAATGCCATGGCATGGAACAAGCCCACCATCGTTGAGATCCCTGTAAGCATGGAAATCAACATGTACGCCTGCGCCAAGCGCAAGTAGTTCTCCCTGCCGCGGCACCATTCTCGTGATAAAAATCATTATACTTGGAGCCGCGGCAGGCGGCGGCGTTCCGCAATGGAACTGCGGCTGCGCCAATTGCCGGGACGCCCGCAACGACCCGACCCGTGGCGCCAACCAGGCCTCGGCTGCCGTCAGCGCGGACGGCAAGCACTGGTTCCTGATCAATGCCTCGCCCGACATACGCCAGCAGATTGCGGCCACACCTGCCCTGCATCCCGCGCCGGACCAGGTGCGGCACTCTCCTGTTGCCGGAGTAGTGCTCACCAATGGGGAGATCGATGCCGTTGCCGGGCTGCTGACCCTGCGGGAAGGTTCGCCCTTCGCGCTTTATGCCCACCCTCGGGTGCACGCGATCCTGGCGGCCAATACCATCTTCAACGCGCTCAAGCCTGGAGTGGTCAGGCGTGTGCCGATGGAGCTTGGCACCAGCTTCAGCCCTGCCCTGCCCGACGGCAGCCCGAGCGGGCTGGACATCATCCCCTTTGCCGCCCCGGGCAAGGTTGCCTTGTTTCTGGAGGATCAGGACCTGCCTGACCCGGGTGATACCCTTGGCTTGAAGATCATCGATCGGACAACCGGGCGCAGCGTGGTGTTCCTGCCGGCCTGCGCCCGCCTGGACGATGGAGTGTTGGCCCAGCTGGACGGGGCCGAGGCCGTTTTTCTCGACGGCACCCTGTGGCGGGACGACGAACTCATCGGGCAAGGCCTGGGCCTAAAGACCGGGCAGCGAATGGGCCACATAACCATGCAGGACGCCATCGCCGCTCTGGAAGCGGTCCGTATCGGCCGCAAGTTCTTCTTTCACATCAACAATTCAAACCCGGCCTGGAAGTCCGGATCGCCCGAGCGACAGACCATGGAAGCCGCCGGCTGGACTATTCCGGCTCAAGGCACGGAGATCACCCTATGAATTCGATGACGGCCTTGTCAGTGGCGCCCGACACGCCCTTGGAGAACGCCGAGCAGCTGGAAGCGCAGCTACGGCATATCGGGGCGACGCGCTACCATAGCCTGCATCCCTTCCATCACCTGCTGCATCGCGGCAAGCTCGACAAGGGACAGGTGCAGGCCTGGGCACTCAACCGCTATTATTACCAGAGCACCATACCGATCAAGGACGCGGTGGTGATCTCGCGCTTTGCCGAAAGGGCCATCCGGATCGAATGGCGCCACCGCCTTTCCGATCATGACGGCGACTTTGGCAGCGAAGGCGGCATTGAGCGCTGGCTCAAGCTGACGACCGGCCTCGGGCTGGATCCAGACTATGTCACGTCCACCGAGGGCATTCTGCCCGCGACCCGTTTTGCGGTGGAGGCCTATGTGCACTTCGTGCGCGAACGCACGCCGCTGGAAGCAATCGCCTCCTCGCTGACGGAGCTTTTTGCACCCAATCTGCATCAGGAACGCATCGTGGGCATGCTGGAGCATTATGACTTCATCGACCCCCAGGTGATGACCTACTTTTCGCGACGGCTGGAACAGGCTCCGCGGGATGCGGAGTTCGCGCTGGACTATGTCAAGGCGCATGCCCGCACGCCCGAGGAAAGACGCCTGGTGTGCAACGCCCTGATCTTCAAGACCAACGTCTTGTGGGTGCAACTGGACGCCCTTCACCATGCCTATGTGAACGGGCACATTCCCCCGGGCGCCTTCGTGCCGGAGCAAGGCTGATGGAAACGGCACCGGCCGCCAGGCGCCGAATGACCGTATCGTGGGAAAGCGTGCCCCGGCTGGCGCGTGGCGTGAAGCTGCGGCTCGATGAAACCCGCGGGCGCTGGGTGCTGCTGGTGCCCGAGCGGGTCATGGCGCCCGACGACATTGCCGTGGAACTCCTCCAACTGTGCGACGGCGGCAAGAGCGTGACTGCCATGGTCGATCTGCTCGCGGCCAAATACACCGCACCGCCAGAACGCATCGGAGCGGACATCATCGAGATGCTTCAGGACCTGGCCGACTCGGGGTTCTTGATCGACGGGAGTAAACAGCCATGAGCCCAACGGCGGACCTCAACAGCAGCCTGCTGCCGCATGCCGATCCGCTGGACGGCGTGGCCGTTCTCGAGGGCCCCAGCGGGTCGGTGGCTGCACGTTATGGCATTCCCCTGGCAGTGCTGCTCGAACTCACCCACCGCTGTCCCCTGCAGTGCCCTTATTGTTCCAACCCCATCGAGATGGAACGGGCGAGCAATGAACTGAGCACGGACGAATGGAAGCGCGTGCTGGATGAACTGGCTGAGATCGGCGTGCTGCAGGTTCACTTCTCGGGCGGCGAGCCGACCGCGCGCAAGGACATCGTGGAACTGGTCCGGCACGCCAGCGAACTCGATCTCTACACCAACCTGATCACCTCGGCTGTGTTGCTGACACGAAACAAGCTCGAGGCCCTGGCCGACGCCGGCCTGGCTCATATCCAGATCAGCTTCCAGGGCAGCGAAGCCGGCCTGGCCGACCGCGTCGGCGGCTTCCGCAATGGCCACGCCAAGAAACTCGAGGTGGCGCGTTGGGCGCGCGAGCTGGACCTGCCCTTGACCGTCAATGCCGTCATGCATCGCCAGAACCTGGACCAGCTCGAATCCATCATCGCCATGGCGGTGGACATGGACGCGGATCGCATCGAAATTGCCAATGTTCAATATTATGGCTGGGCCCTCAAGAACCGCGCCGCCCTGATGCCCACCCTTGACCAGCTCGAGCGTGCCACCGACATCGTTGAGCGCGCCCGCGTCCGGCTCAAGGGCATTCTCGACATCGATTTCGTTATTCCCGACTACTATGCCGATCGTCCCAAGAAGTGCATGGGCGGCTGGGGCCGGCAGTTTTTCAACATCACCCCCTCGGGCAAGGTGCTGCCGTGCCATGCAGCCGAAACCATCACCGATCTCGACTTCCTTTCGGTGCGCTCCAACCACTCCATCGCCTGGATCTGGCACAATTCCGAGGCCTTCAACCGCTATCGCGGCACCGGCTGGATGCCTGAACCGTGTCAAAGCTGCGCGTTCAAGGAGATCGATTTCGGGGGCTGCCGCTGCCAGGCCTTTGCCCTGACCGGCCGGGCAGACAACACCGATCCGGCCTGTGCGTTATCCCCGCTGCATCAAAGCCTCTTCAACATGGCGCGGGATGAAGCTGAAAACGGGAACAAGCGCTTCATCTACCGCAATTTTTCTGGAGGCACGTTGGAAGCGGAGCCCAGCGAAAATGCATGACGCGGCGTCGAGGCACCCCGAGCCGCTGACTGCACAAATGCTGGACGTTGGTGACGGCCACCAGCTTTACGTCGAAACTGTCGGGCGCGCCGATGGCTTGCCGGTGGTTTATCTTCATGGCGGACCGGGCAGCGGCTGCCAACCAGCCCATCGCGAATTGTTTGACCCTACCCGGTTCCGTGCCGTGCTGTTCGATCAGCGCGGCTGCGGCCGCAGCACCCCGTTCCGCTTGCGAGTGGCCAACACCACGGGCGCGCTGGTGGCCGACATGGAAGCGATCCGGACGATGCTGGGCATTGCCCGCTGGCTTGTGGTCGGTGGGTCCTGGGGGGCGACGCTGGCCCTGGCCTATGCGCAGGCCCACCCCGATCGAGTAAGCGGCTTGGTGCTGCGGGCGATCTTTCTTGGCACGCGCGATGAGCTGGCATGGGCTTTCATCGGCGCGATGTCCCGATTTTATCCCCGCTTGTATGCCGATTTTCTGAGCGTACTCGCTCCTGACGAGCGGGCCCGTCCCCTCGATGGCTATTGGCGCCGCATCCTCGATCCCGATCCGGCCATCCACGCTCCTGCGGCATGGGCTTGGCACGATGCCGAACGCATCTTGTCACAGGTCGCGCCGCCTTCAGACCGGCTTGACCTTTCGGCCCGGCTGGAGGGGAACAGTCCCCTTCCCTCCACCCCCTTCATGGAGGCCCACTACTTTTCCAACGAGTGCTTTCTTGCTCCCCGGCAACTGATGCAGCAGGCGCCCTCCTTGCGCGGAATTCCCGGCCGGATCATTCAGGGCCGCTATGATCTGCTTTGTCCCCCGGAGACGGCTTATGCCCTGGCCGCACTGTGGCCGGACGCGCAGCTGGTCCCGCTCCAGGGTGCCGGGCATGGCATGTCCGAGCCTGGGGTGGAAAAGGCCATGCGTCAGGCGATTATGGAGCTGAGTGGAAACGCCTGATCGCAGAAACGTCTCGCCCGACTGCTAGCGCCGGTTCTTCAAGGCAATGGCAAGAATGATGATCACGAAAGCCGCCAGCCGCAGCAGATACATCCAGCTGCGCTCCTCCACCGGCAGGTCCGACAGGGCAAGAAGCGCCTGATTGGCGGCCAACAACCAGAAGGCCGCGGCAAAGGCTGCAAACAGCAGATCGCGGGTACGCGCCCAGAATCGGACAAAGAACAGCCCGGAAATCAGGAAGCCCATGGTGATGAGGCCGGAAACAAAGGCGAACATCGTCTACTCCGACTCCCAGACCAGGCCGAACAGCAACACACCAACTGCAATCAACGAAGCTGCATGGCGCCAAGCCTGGAAATCCCATTGTGGCAGGATCAGGATATCAAACAGCACTGCCAGGCTGTTGAGGGACAGGAAAGCAAAGCAGAGCCCCGCCCAAAACAGCAGGCGAGTTTGCGAGCGTCGGTATCCCCTGAGCAGCAGCACGGTACAGGTGGCACTTGCCACCAGGCACAGCAGATAGATGGCAACCTGGACGGTCTGGTTCACTGCTGGGTTTTCCTTAAAAGGAAGGCATCCGAGAACGAGGTAAGCTTGGCATTGGAGCGTCCCACAATCATGCGCCTGATCTGATTCGGACGGGCGCGATATTCGCGGTCCAGCTTGGCCACGAAGTCGGCCAGGTCAGGCGATACGGCACAATAACGGACCCTGCCGTCACCTTCATCGATCAACAGCCCGGCGCCGCTCAGGCCGCGCACCGACTGCGCCACCACGAGTTCGCTGCTGCGCAACTCGGTCACCATTTCCGGCGTTGTCCAGCGCCGATCCGGGCGGGCATGCAGCAGCAACAGCAACTCAAGCGACCAGACCGAGTCAAGACAGCCTTGCACCATCTCAACGAAGTCCAGCTCTGGCGGCACATCTCGGCTCATCGGCAGCGGTTTAGAAGCCCGCGGTGACCGGATCAACCCTCGTTATGATTTTTGTGGCGAAGCCAACAATCCGGTGCCATGAGCTTATGGTTGCGCTAGAACGGCGTAATCTGTCTTGAAGAGACAGAGACTGAGGCCTTGAGGAGACTTCATCTTGACGACGTCCGCTCCCACTCAACAGCTCGATCGCCGCCATATCCTGAATGCCCTGCGAGCCTTTCGCCGCGGCGATTTCTCGGTGCGGCTGGACGGAGATTTCGAGGGGCTCGACTTCGAGATTGCCCAAAGCTTCAACGAGATCGTCGAACTCAACGAGGCGCTCACCGATGAATTCGCCCGGCTGGGGCGCGTCGTGGGCAAGGACGGCCGCATTGGCGAGCGTGGCCATGTGCGCAACGCCACCGGCAGCTGGGAAGCCAGCGTGCGCTCGGTCAACGAGCTGATCGAGGACATGGTGCAGCCGACTGCCGAAGTGGCGCGCGTGATTGGCGCCGTGGCCAAGGGCGATCTCAGCCAGTCGATGATGG
>JAQGKH010000201.1 GCA_028290225.1 Devosia sp.
CCAGGCACCCCAGCATCTGACTTGAAGTCGACCACGAGAACGCCATCTGCACCAACAACGAGCCGGTCAATTCGGCCGGCGAGACGGATCGGCTGGCCCTCCTGGAGCGCATCGAGCAGAAACGGCACCTCGGCCCGACCATTGGGTCCGAACAAATGGGCAAGTTCGGGTCTGGACAGGATGGAAACAGCCTTGGCGCCGATTACAGGCTGCCGTTCGGGCGCCTCGGGCAACAGTGCAGCGGCGGCCTTTGGCACCACTTGCGGCCACAAGGCCGGCTCCACGCTGCCCAGGTGCTGCAACAGGGCGTGAAGGGCAATGCCTTCGCGGCGCGAGGCCTGGGCGTCGCGCACGCCTTCAAGCGCCGTGCTGAACGGGGTCCGGGGCGCGCCGCGGGTGCCTGCGCCAGCCGGCGTGACGGTGGGTACGGCGTGGTATGGGGGCAATGGCGGCAGCGGGGGACGGGTAGCTGCAGCGGTTCGGGCAGCACCGGCAGTGTTGATCACGGCCGCCTCGGAACGCTCACGGGGATAAACCAGAGCCGTTTCGATGCCATCGGCGTCGAGAATACTTTGGCTGAGCGGCCGCAACGCCAGCTCGATCGCGGCATACCAGCTGCCCTCAAGCTGTTTTGCGGCATCGGTGCCGGCGGTCAGGGCCCCCGTGACATAGAGTTCGTCTTCTGCCCGGGTCATGCCCACATAGAGCTTGCGCCAATATTCGTTGAGCAGATTGGCGTCGATCCCCTGCTTCAGCGGGGTGGTTTGGGGCAGATGGCCATTGCTGCCGGTGGCATGAACCAGAAGGGGACCGGGGCTCTCGGTGACCAGATAAACCGACTTGCCCACTTGCTGCGGACGCGGCTTGCTGACCGCATCGGCCAGGATCACGATTGGTGCTTCAAGCCCCTTGGCGCCATGCACCGTCATGATGCGCACGCCAGCGCCCGCTTCGGGCAGCTCGCGCTTGACCGTACCGCCCAGGCCGCGCATGGCAGCGACAAAACCCAGCAGCGAGGGCTGGTCGGTCTGCTCATGGGCAAGCGCCAGCTCCAGCAGCGCACCCAGTACGTCATCCACTTCCGTGCCCAGCCGGGCGTGAAACCGGGCAAGCCCGTCGTCGGCGTAGAGCACCTGGGCCAGAAATTCGAACGGGCGTTCAAAATCGAGTTCGCCCCGCCAGCGATGCAGCCGCTCATAGGCCTGGGCACAGGCACTGATCGGGCATTGGCTCAGCGCCTGCCAGAGGGTTTGGCCGCGCTCCCGGCCATGGCTGAGGCCAAACAGATCGGCTTCCGTGATGTCGAACAAGGGCGAGCGCAGCAGGGCTGCCAGTTGCAGGTCATCGGCAGGGTTCAACAACACGTCGCACAGCGCCAGCAGATCCATGACGGCGATATGGCTGGTCACCCCGAGCCGGTCGGCACCGGGGGTTGGCAGATCCCATTTACGGAGCGCGCGGATGATTTCGGCAAAGAGCGGCCCACGCGATTGCACGAGAATCAGCACATCATCGGCCCGGACCGGGCGGCCGCGACCCGTGAGGGGGCGCTGCTCCCGGATCCAGCCGCTGATTTCGGCGGCAATCCGTTCGGCAACGCGCCGGGGGGCGGTCTGCTCGGTGGGAGGAACCGTGGTCGGCCATTCCCCCGCTGGAGCCGTGCCCGCGGGCTGCTGCACGGGCGGCCAGAGCGTTACCGTGCCCCCGCGCATGGTTCGGGCCGCCTGGTGCTCCACCGGTTCGTTTTCCAGCAGGGCCGAGCGCATTGCGGGGGAATCGGTGACGAGGTCAACCGCCTTGAGGATTTCAGGCAGGGTGCGGAAACTGGTGCGCAGGGGCACGGGCAGGAACGGCGCGTCGGCTTCCCGCGCCAAGCGCTTGTACAGCTGCCCGGTTTCGCCAAACAGCTCGGGCTGTGCACCCTGAAACGAGTAGATCGACTGTTTCTGGTCACCCACGGCAAAAAGGGAACGCGGGCGGGTCACTGCGCCAGCGCCGGCAAAGAACTCGGCGGTGATGGCCTTGACCACCCGCCACTGCTCGCCATTGGTGTCCTGCGACTCGTCCACCAGGATGTGGTCGATTCCGGCATCGAGCTTGTAGCGCACCCATTCGCCCGCTTCGCGCTCGAACAGGTCGGCCAGTCGCTCCACCAGGTCATCAAAATCGAGATTGGACTGGCGGCGCTTGGCGTTCTCGTAGCGGTGGTGGATGGCGCCCAGGATCTCGAGAAACGCCTCGCTGCGTTCCACCAGTTCAAGCTGGCGCAGTTCAGCATCGAGCTGCACCACCCGGTCCTGCTCGCGGGTGAGCAGATCGAACAGGTCGGGGCGCTGCGCCTGTTGTGCTGCCGTGAGCAGGCGCGAACGGGGCCCTTTGTCGGTCAGAAACAAGCGCCGCAGTTCGCCCGGCGTGATCAGTTCGGGATTGCAGCGGGCCAGCATGTCGACAAGGCGCGCTCCCGTGGTCTTGAGAGGATCGCCGCCAAAGACCGCCACCATGTCACGGCAACTGATCGCCGACAGGAGGGTTTTTTCCTTCAGCTCGGCTTCCACGTCGCTGCTGGAGCGATTGCCGGCGCCCACGAGACGCCGCAGATTGGCCTTGGCGCGGGCTGGGTCCTGCAGCACGGTCTTGAGCTTGCGCCCATCTCCTAGCGCATCGGCGATGCTTTTGCGGATCTGGTCATCGGACAGTGTGCGGAACAGCGTTTCCACCGCCCCTTCCAGGCCAATCCCTTCAGCCAGCACGGCTTCTCGGGCGGCCAGCAGCATGTTTTCGCGGGTGTCATCCTCGACCACGGAAAAATCGAAG
>JAQGKH010000205.1 GCA_028290225.1 Devosia sp.
CATAGGCCACCACCACCGCCAGATCGGCGTCGTGCAGCGCAAACACGCCCTGCTCGTCCGCGCCCTTGAGCGAGCGTGGCGTCAACACCGGAATGCCCATGGCCTCGGCCGCCAGGTGCACCGGCGATTTGCGCTCGGCCTGTCCGCGCCCGGCGGGTTTTGGCGCGCGCGTATACACCGCCACCACTTCGTGCCCGCTCGACACGATCTCGGACAGCGTGGGAACCGCAAATTCGGGCGTGCCCATGAAAACAACGCGCATCGGCAAACTCCTGGGCACAATTCCGGCCCGTGCAGGGCTCATCTGCGGTTTAACCGCCTACGGCATCAACAGCAGACCTCTTGGTGAGGTGCGCAGCGCAGCCTCGAACCACGTGGCACTCCTGCCGCCCCGCGGCATTACCCCGCCGCGCGCTTGGCCGCCTTGTCGAACTTCTTGATTACCCGGTCGCGCTTCAGCCGGCTGAGATAATCGATGTAAAGCACCCCATCGAGGTGATCGATCTCGTGCTGGATGCATACGGCCAGCTTGCCCTCGGCGTCCTTGACCACCTCATTGCCGTCCAGATCGGTGTACTTGACCGTCACCGCGTCGGGCCGCTCCACCTCGTAATACAGCTCCGGGATCGACAGGCACCCCTCTTCGGTCACCTGGATCTGGTCGGAAAAGCGGGTGATTTCGGGATTGATCAGCACCATGGGCTCGGGTGGCTCGCCTTCGGCGGCCAGGTCCATCACCACGATGCGCTTCAGCACCCCGATCTGCGGCGCCGCCAGCCCGATGCCGGGCGCGTCATACATGGTGTCCAGCATGTCCTTGGCCAGCGTCTTGATGTCCTCGTCGACCTCGGGAATGGCATCGGCGACGGCACGCAGCCGCTGGTCGGGCAACACAAGAATGGGGCGGATAGCCATGATGAAAACGTCCAGCCAGAAGGGAAGTGCCCTCGATATGGTATTTTCCGCGCTCCGGTCAACTCCAGCGCAACCGCGCATCTGGCCTTGGTTGCGCGGAAAGGGAGGAAACCGGCCTGGGCCGGACGGTTCAACGAGGCTCCACCCCGCCGCGGCAGCGCCTGGCCACCCTGTAAGCAACAGTTTGCCACCGGGTAAACCATCGCCTATAGTTCACCTTATGGAGAACTATCAGCCAGCCCTGAACAGCGCGTTTCACGCGCTCGCCGATCCCACGCGGCGGGCGGTGATCCAGCGCCTGCTGCGCGGCGCCACCACCGTCAAGAACCTTGCCGAACCCTTTCCCATCGGCCTGCCCGCCTTTCTCAAGCATCTGCGCGTGCTGGAGGAGAGCGGCCTGATCGCCACCCAGAAAACCGGCCGCATCCGCACCTGCCGGCTCGAGCCCAGGCGCCTCCAGCAAGCCGAGGCGTGGCTCGCCGAGCAACGGGCACTGTGGGAAGCGGGCGCCGACCGACTTGCCGCCTATGTTGAACGCGAGATGCCCGAGGAGCCCAAGCCATGACTGCACCAGACAATGAACTCACCATATCCCGCTTCATCAACGCCAGGCCGGCCAGGGTGTGGACCGCCTGGAGCCACCCTGAGCATCTGGCTCGCTGGTGGATCCCTGCGCCCATCGAGTGCCAGGTGATCAAGCTCGATCTGCGTCCCGGCGGGGGCTTTGAAACCCGCATGCGCGAAGGGCAGGGTCCGTTCAAGCCGCATGTGGAAGGCTGCTTTCTCGATGTCGTGCCCGAACGGCGCCTGGTCTGGACGACGACCTTGGCCGAAGGCTGGCGCCCGGTGGAGCCCTGGCTGGCGCTGACCGCCATCATCACCTTTGTTCCTGAAGAGCAGGGCACCCGCTACGCCGCCCGCGTCATGCACAAGTCAGCGGCCGACAGCCGCAAGCATGCCGAACTCGGCTTCGAGGAGGGCTGGGGAACCACCATCAGCCAGTTGGCGGCCTTTGTTGAGCAGGGGAACTGACAGACGAACAAGAACATAGCGCGAACACCCGAATCGCCCTAGCCTTGCGCGCATGGACAGCGTGCTCTTTTCCGTCAGCGATTTCCCCGTCACCACCGCCCATGCCCTGGCCGGCGGCGGGGCGCTGATCATCCTTTTGCTGCTGGCCCTGTTGCTGTCGGCCCTGCGCACCGGCCGGGTCCGCGCCGAGGAGGCCGAGGCGGTGCTGGAGCGCTCCGTCGCCATGGAGCGCCACCTTGCCGGGCTCATGCAGGTGCAGTCCGAAATGACCGGGCGGATGCAGACCATGTCCGAAATCTTTGGTTCGCGCACCTCCGATCTGGCGCGTCTCGTCAATGAGCGGCTCGATTCCACCTCCCAGCGGGTCGGCCAGGCCCTGCAGGAAACCCGCGCCAAGACCGATGAGGGGCTGTCGAAACTCCATGAGCGGCTGGCGGTAATCGATCGCGCCCAATCCACCATGACCTCGCTGTCGAGCGAGATCGTTTCGCTCCAGTCCATTCTCGCCAACAAGCAAACGCGGGGCGCCTTCGGACAGGGGCGCATGGAAGCCATTATCGGCGATGGCCTCGCGCCCAATGCCTATTCGTTTCAGTCGACGCTTTCCAACGGCCTGCGTCCCGATTGCCTGATCACCATGCCCAATGGCGCACCCAGTCTGGTGATCGATGCCAAATTCCCGCTGGAAAGCTGGCAGCGCCTTGCCAGGGCGGACGGGCCCGAGGCCCTGCGCACGGCGCAAGCGCAGTTCCGCAGCGACATCGCCGTGCATGTGAAGGCGATCAGCGAAAAATACCTGCTGCCCGGGGAAACCCAGGACACCGCCTTCATGTTCGTGCCCTCCGAATCCATCTTTGCCGATATCCACGAGCATTTCGAGGATGTGGTGCAAAAGGCCGCCCGCGCCCGCGTCGTCATCGTTTCGCCCGCCCTGCTGATGCTTTCGATCCAGGTGATCCAGGCGCTGCTGCGCGATGTGCGCATGCGCGAACAGGCCCATCTGATCCAGGCCGAGGTGCACGAACTCCTGGCCGATCTCGGCCGGCTCGATGAGCGCGTGAACAAGCTCCACACCCATTTCAGCCAGGCCAGCCGCGA
This sequence comes from Devosia sp., assembly GCA_028290225.1. Lineage (GTDB taxonomy): Bacteria > Pseudomonadota > Alphaproteobacteria > Rhizobiales > Devosiaceae > Devosia. The sequence continues at coordinate 3,046 of JAQGKH010000205.1, forward strand.
TATCGGGGATATCCTCACCTCGACCGGCAAGATCAGCAAGCGCGGCGAACGCATCGACGCCATGGATTTCGCCGAACAGCCGCGCCTGGCCGGCGAATAAGCGCCTTGCGCTTATTTCGCCCCGGCGAATAGGCCCTCCTTCGCGCGAGCGAATGGAGCCCCTCCTTGGCCCGCGAGTAAGCGTCTCAGCTTACTTCGCGCCAGCCAATAACTTCTATTTCGCCTCGAGTTCGCTGGCGCTTTTCAGCACCTCGTCGCCATCTTCCTGCTCGATCAGGAAGGCCGGCTCAGCCGGGCTGGCATTGCGCGTCACTTCCGTGCCCTTGATGGTGCGGCTGACCTTGTCGGTGAACCGCTCCACAATCGTCCCCTCGGCGGTGTTGCCGCCCCAGTTCCACGTCACCTTGACGCCCTTGTGCAATGATTTGCTCATGCTCTCCTCCCTGTGCTGATAGGGCAACGGTGCGCCGGGCCACCCGTTGCAGCGCCCTCGGCGAGTTGATGGGCGCGGTGAACCCCCTCTGCTCCATTTGCGTTGTGCTCACCAAACCATCGCAAGGACCCACGCCATGCCCACCAACAATCCCGGCTCCATACTGCCCCAGGATACCGAGCCGGCCGATGCCGCCGATGAGGTCATTGTCGGCCAACCCATCAGCCAGGACGAGGTGGATGATCTGCTTTATGGCGAGGATCGCCCTGCCGGCGAGCGCATCGACCGCCTGCGCGAACTGGCCGAGCATCTGCGCGCCCGCCAGGCTGGTGATCTTGCCACCAACCCCGATTCCGATCCGTTGCTCGATGAGATCGACCGCGCCATCGCCCAGCTCGGTGGCTCGCTCGCCGATGCCGACGATGAATTCGACTATGGCAATGCCACCGGCGTCCTCGCCCAGGATCCGGACGATCATCTCGATGCCCTTTCCCCCGACGATGTGGATGGCCGTGCCGCCATCACCGGCGAAGCCACCGATATCGACCCGCTTGATGCTGGCGATGACGAGGACGAGCCCGAAGTGCTCGACGAGGCCGAATGGACCGATGGCGACGGCTTTGATCCCGACAAGGGCGTGCGCTAGACCGCGGTGCGGGCCTTCAGCGCCTGGCTGAGCGTGCCTTCATCCAGATAATCCAGCTCCCCGCCCACCGGTACGCCGTGGGCGAGGCGCGTTATCTTGGTCACGCCGTGCCCAAGCCGGTCGGTGATATAATGGGCGGTGGTTTGCCCCTCCACCGTGGCGTTGATCGCCAGCACGATCTCGCTGAACTCGGGCGCCCGCGCCAAGAGGCCCTCGATGGCGAGGTCATCGGGCCCGACGCCATCGAGCGGCGACAACACGCCCCCCAGCACATGGTATTTTACCGCCCCGACGCCCGCGCGCTCCAGCGCCCACAGATCGGCCACATCTTCGACCACCAGCAGCATCCCGCTTTCGCTGCGGCGCGGATCGGCGCAGATGGCGCAGGGGCTTTGCGTATCCACATTCCCGCACACCTCGCAGGTGCGCACCGCTTCCACAGCCCGGTCCAGTGCGGCCGAAAGCGGGATCATCAGCTGCTGTTTTTTCTTGATCAGCTGCAGCACCGCCCGCCGGGCCGAGCGCGGCCCGAGCCCCGGCAAGCGCGCCAGCAGCTGGATCAGCTGTTCAATCTCGGGTCCGCCGCTCGCCATGCCGCTAGAACGGCAGCTTCATGCCCGGAGGCAGCGGCAGCCCGGAAGTGACCTCGGCCATCTTGCGCTGCATTTCCGCCTCGGCCTTGCCCTTGGCGTCGTTATGGGCGGCAACGATCAGGTCTTCGAGCACCTCCACATCGTCGTCCTTGAACAGGCTGGGGTCGATCTTGACCCCCTGCATCTCGCCCTTGCCATTAAGCGACACCACGACCATGCCGGCCCCCGCGCGGCCTTCCACCACCAGTTCGGCAAGCTCGGCCTGCATGGCCTCCATCTTGCCCTTCATTTCGCTGGCGGCCTTCATCATGCCCATGATGTCTTTCATTCCTCGTCCTCTTCTGGTGGCGGGGGCGCCGTTTCCGGCTCGGGCGCAACGGCATCGTCACGCAATCTGACATTCACGACCTTCGCACCCGGAAAGGTCTCAAGTATGGCCTGCACCAACGGATCTTCATGGGCCGCTGCATGCGCTGCCCTTTGCCGCTCCTGCTGCTCCTGGCGCAGCGTCATCCCTTCGGGCGGCTTGCTCGACACCGTCACGAGCCACCGTGAGCCCGTCCATTGCTGCAGCCGCGCCGAGAGCATGGCGATGACGCCCGGGTCGGCGCCTTCGGCCAGCGCCACCTCGATCTGCCCTTCGCTGAACGACACCGGCCGCATCTGCCCTTCCAGCGCCAGCTTGAGCAGCACATCGCGCTTGGCCCCCGCCAGCGCGATCAGCTCCCGGTAGCTCCCCACCTTGGCCATGGACGGCTGCGGCGGGGCGGGCTGCACGCTGGATTGCGGTTGGGCTGCCACCAGCACCGGCGTCGCCAGCGCCTGCGGCACCCCATCGGGCAGCGGCCGCGATATCGCGGGCTCATTCTGGTATTGCTGCGCCGCTTCCACCCGCATTGCCTGCCCACCGCCACCGCCACCCGAAGGCAGGCGCCCCATCGCCTGGCCCGGCGGCAGGGCCGGGGCAGGGGCGGGCTGGTTGCCCAGCTTGGCAATCAATTCGTCGGGCGTCGGCAGGTCGGCGGCATAGGCGAGGCGCACCAGCACCATTTCAGCGGCCTGCAGCGCGTTGTTGGCGCGTCCCACTTCCTCATGCCCCTTGAACAGGATCTGCCAGGCCCGCGACAAGGCCCGCATCGGCAACCGCCCGGCATATTCCGCCCCCCGCACCCGCTCGTCGGGCGTGAGGGAAAGGTCCTCGCCCGCCGCCGGCACCACCTTGATGCGGGTGACAAGGTGGGTGAAATCCGCCAGGTCCGCCATCAGGGTCTGCGGATCGGCGCCCATGTCATAAAGGTCGCGCAGTGTTTCGAGCCCGTCCCCGATCCGCCCGCCCATCACCTGCTCGAACAGGTCGATGATCCGCGACCGGTCGCCCAGCCCCAGCATCGCCTTGACCGTCGTGGCCGTCACCATGCCCCCGCCATGGGCAATCGCCTGGTCCAGCAAGCTCAGATTGTCGCGCGCCGAGCCTTCGCCCGCCCGCACGATCATCGCCAGGGCTTCGGGCTCGAACCCGATCCCCTCCTGCTCGAGGATGGATTGCAGATAGCCCGTCATCACCTCGGGCGTGATCCGCCGCAGGTCGAACCGCATGCAGCGGCTCAGGATCGTCACCGGCACCTTGCGGATTTCGGTCGTGGCGAAAATGAACTTCACATAGGGCGGCGGCTCTTCCAGCGTTTTCAGCAGCCCGTTAAAGGCGGCCGTCGAGAGCATATGCACTTCGTCGATCACATAAACTTTGAACGGCGCCGAAACCGGCCCGTATTTCACCGAATCGATGATCTCGCGGATGTCGTTGATGCCGGTATTGGACGCGGCATCCATTTCCACCACATCCACATGCCGCCCCTCGATGATGGCGCGGCAATGCTCGCCTTCCACCGACAGGTCCAGCGTCGGATGCCGCCCGCTCGCATCCTCGTAGTTGAATGCCCGCGCCAGGATGCGCGCCGTCGTGGTCTTGCCCACGCCGCGCACGCCGGTCAGGATAAAGGCATGGTGGATGCGGTTCTGCTTGAACGCATTGCCCAGCGTCTGCACCATCGCGTCCTGCCCCACGAGCGTGGAAAAGTCGCGCGGCCGGTATTTGCGGGCCAGCACCAGATAGGGCGAGGTTTGAGCGTCAGCCATCCTGCCCTCCAATGCGTGTGATCAAGCAAGGCCCGGGAACCTGTGGCTCACCTGGGCATAAGTAGGAGGCTGGCAACGACCCGTGAAGGTCTCGTTGGGGCTGCTTCCTTCCGGACCTGACCCGGTTGGCGAGGAACACGTCCGCGCCAACCTCCCGACCGGCTATATGCGAACAATTGCCGCCAAAGGCAAGGGGGGTGAGCGCGCGGTTTTGCGCCCGGCGGTGCAGCAAGTTCAACCCGGTCGCCTGGCCCGCCCCTTTGGCGCTCGGGCGCAAACACCTATATGACAGCGCTGCAGCCCTTTGGCTGGTGCAAGCCTTTACCCCGCGCGGTTCGCCCGCTTAACTCGCCTGAACTCAACTGCCGCATCGGAGCTTTTCTTGGCCAAACGCCGTCCTACCCCTCTGCGCACATCCCAGCAGGATGTCGCCGCGTCCCAGCGCGCCCCGCAAACCCCGCAAACCGAATCCTCCGCCTTCCGCCTCGCCTTTGCCGATCCCGATTTCCTCACCTCGGAAGACATTCGCGGCGTTCGCTTCCAGCTGGAATATCTCAAGCCCGAATTCCGCTTGCGCGAAGCCGGGATCAATTCCACCGTGGTGCTGTTTGGCGGCGCGCGCATACCCGAGCCCGGCAAGCCCGCCTGGGCCGCCAAGAACGCGGTGCAAAAAGCCAATCTGGAAGCCGCTTCACGCTATTATGATGAAGCGCGCGCCTTCGCCCGGCTGGCATCGGAAACGTCGCGCAGCCTTGATTACAAGGAATATGTGGTGGTCACCGGCGGCGGTCCGGGCGTCATGGAAGCGGGCAATCGCGGCGCTGCCGATGTGGATGCGCCCTCCATCGGGCTCAACATCGTGCTGCCCCATGAACAAGCGCCAAATAGTTATGTAACGCCTGAATTTTCGTTCAACTTCCATTATTTTGCCACGCGCAAGATTCATTTCCTGCTGCGCGCCAAGGCCGTGGCGGTGTTTCCCGGCGGCTTTGGCACGCTCGACGAATTCTTTGAAACCCTGACCCTGATCCAGACTGGTCGCATGGCGCGCATTCCGCTGCTGCTGTTCGGGGCCCAATTCTGGAGCAAGGTCATCAATTTCGAGGCGCTGGCGGAAGCCGGCACCATCGCCCCCAACGATCCCGAACTGTTCCATGTCGTGGATACGGCAGAGGAAGGTTGGGATGTGGTGCGCAAATTCTATGATCTGCCTGTGCCCGTTGCGGCTTTCTAGCCTCGAAACTCTCGTTTCTGTCGCCTGATCCAGCGTGTCGCTGGCACATCTCTGATCCTGCACCCGCAGTATCACCGGCACCTCAAGGAGCCTCCATGGACCATTATGATATTGTGGTGATCGGCAGCGGCCCCGCCGGTCGCCGGGCTGCTGTGCAGGCGGCCAAGCTGGGCAAGTCGGTGCTGGTAATCGAAAACCGCCTGCGGCTGGGCGGCGTCTCTGTTCACACCGGCACCATCCCGTCCAAGACCCTGCGCGAAACCGTGCTCAACCTCTCGGGCTGGCGCGAGCGCGGCTTTTACGGCCTCGCCTACCGGGTCAAGAAGGACATCGAGGGCAAGGATCTCGGCGCCCGCCTGCGCAAGACCCTGGATTACGAAATCGAAGTGCTTGAGCACCAGTTTGCGCGCAATGGGGTGCGCACCTTTGGCGGCATGGCCAAGTTCCTCGATACCAATCGGATCTGCGTCACCGATCGGTACGGGGATGAACACGTGTTCTCCTTTTATTTTGCCGTGATCGCGGTCGGGACCACGCCATACCGGCCGGCCAATATCCCGTTCA